>JANQME010000120.1 GCA_028280205.1 Longimicrobiales bacterium | reverse complement strand
GGAGACACGGGTGGCGTGAGGAGGTGGGGGGCGGTGCCGAGGCTCCCGACCTTCCTCCGGGCCGGGATCGCGGGATCTCGCCCATCCGCTCGCCCAGCTCTCCGTGCGGAACGAGCCGGGCACCCCGCGGGCCGAGGCTGCTCACCGCCCACTCCCACGGCTCTCGCACGTCCAGGAGGAAGGGCGGGTCGTCGGAGCCGAGGAGCGCCTCGACCTCTTCGGGATCGAGCTCGTCGAGAGAGCGTGCGTCCCCCTCCCTCGCCGGCTCCTCGGCACCCGGCTCCGGACGTACGCCACAGAAGACCTCGTAGTCGATCAGCCCGGTCTGGGTCGGCTCGTCGCCACAGACCGGACAGTCCGGATTCCGGCGAAGCGCGACTTCGCGCCAGCTCATCTCGAGGGCGTCGAAGACGAGCAGCCGGCCCGCCAGCGTCGTCCCGACCCCGAGAAGCAGCTTGATCGTCTCCATCGCCTGGCCCGATCCGATGATGCCCGGCAGCGCCCCCATGACCCCGCCCTCCGCGCAGTTGGGCACGAGACCCGGCGGCGGAGGCTCCCGGAACAGACAGCGGTAGCACGGCCCGTCCTCCGTCGCGAAGACGGAAAGCTGTCCTTCCCAGCGGAAGATCGAACCGTACACGTTCGGGATCCCGAGGAGGACGCACGCGTCGTTGACCAGATAGCGGGTCGGGAAGTTGTCCGTCCCGTCCACCACCACATCGTACCCGACCAGGATCTCGAGCGCGTTCCCGGAGTCCAGACGCGCGTCGTGACGAACGACCCGCACGTACGGGTTCGCCTGCGCGAGCCGCTCGGCAGCGCTGTCGAGCTTGCTCCGTCCGACGTCCGACGTGCCGTGCAGGAGCTGGCGCTGGAGGTTGCTCTCGTCGACGGTGTCGAAGTCGACGAGCCCGATCGTTCCGACCCCGGCCGCCGCCAAATAGAGAGCGAGCGGGGAACCCAGCCCTCCGGCGCCGACGCACAAGACCCGGCCGGCCTTCAGGCGTCGCTGCCCGTCGAGCCCGACGTCCGGAAGTGCCAGGTGGCGGGCATACCGGTAGAGCTCGTTCCGTTCGAGCTCCGGCAGCGACGCCTCCGGCCGCTCGGCCGGGTGGGCGGCTCCTCGGTTCGACGGATCTCGCTTCATCGGTTCTCCTCCGCGACCGCCCGTCCCCGCAGCCCGCCGTCGGCGACGAGCCGGAAGGCCCGCGCGTCGTCGCGAAGGCGCTCGACCAGGGCGGGATCCCGCCCGTCCACCTCGGCGGCGTCCGCGAGCAACAGAGCGACCACGTAGTACTGCAGCGGCATCATACGTGTGGAGCGATCCGGCCAGATGTCCCGTTCCCTCAGACCCCGAAAGGAATACACATCATCATAGAGCCGAAGGGAATGGTTCAGGTCGAACCACTCGGCACCGTACTCCGCTGAACCTTGAACGAGCCGGTCGGGCGGATCGCCGTCAAGGCCGCGGAGCTCCAGCTTGACGGTCAAGCCGTGGCGCACGCCCCACCGGTCCAGCCCGAGCTCCCGCAAGAGGCCCGCAGTGGAAGAGAAGTAGATCGGCCGCTCCGCGACGGCGTCGTCGATCATGCGGATGGCGAGCTGTTGCCGACGGTCGAGCATCCTCCCGGCGGGGTACGTGACCGCCAGCCGGGGAAAGGCGACCGTGAGGTCCCGCGGGAGGCGCGTCGACACGACCCGGTCCATCACCTCTTCCGTGAGGAGCAGCACGGGTGCGCGAGGCACTTCGCGATCCGGGTACAGGTCTTTCGACCCTCCGGGGTCGAAGGGACGCTGGTTGCCCCCCCGCGTCATCTCCTGGAGCTGCCGCGGGTACCAGGAGGTGTTCAGATACTGTCCGACGACGACCGTCACATCCTGACGCACCCCCTCGACCTCCTGCACGTACCAGAGAGGGAAGGTGTCGTTGTCGCCGTTCGTGAAGAGCACCGCGTACGGTTCGACGCTCATGAGCAGATCGTACGCCCAGTCGCGGGCCGCCCAGTCGCCCGCGCGGGACGCCCAGCCCCAGTTGAGTGCGAGGGGGATCGCGGCGATCGCGAGCACCGGTGCAGTCACGCCCCAGCGGGGTCGCCCACCACCCACCGCCCGGGCCAGAGCGCGCCACGTCCACCCGAGGCCGATCCCGGCCAGAACGCCCCACAGGAGGAAGCCCGCCACGAAGAAGTAGTCACGCTCGCGCACCTCGCGCCGGGCCTGGGGCAGCTCGGCGTGAAGGGAGTATCCGTGGCGGAAGTTGAGGTAGACGACGAGTCCCACCGTGAGCGTCGTGGTCAGAACCGCGAGGTACACGAAGACGCTTCGTTCCGCGCGCCACGCCGAGGCCAGGCCGATCGCGCCCAGGAGAAGGAAGAGGAGCGTGAAGGGCGCCCGCAGCCGACTCGGCAGCTCGGAGGGATCGATGCCGCGGGCCCACTGCCACTCGAAGTACTGGGCGTAGGTGGCCATCTGCGCCGAGAACGGTGCGTTCCGCTCGGTCACCGGAGGCGTCTGGTACTGCTCCCGGGTGAGGGTGGCCGACAGGGCGCGGCAGCCCCGTCGTCCGTGGGTGTAGATCGCGAGAGCCGCACCCGAAACCGATTCGCACGTGGGATCACCTTCGTTGACGATCGGATCGAGTTCGGCGCGGATCGGGAGCACGAAGTTGAACGACAGCCCGACGACGACGAGGGTGACCGCGCGGCCCACGAAGGCCGGACGCAGCAGCGCCCGCTGTCCGGACCCCGCCACCAGGACGGCCACGGCGGGGGCGGCCAAGACCGACATCAGGTGGCTGGTCGAGCCGATGGCCAGAAGGAAGAGCACCCAGAGGAGGAGGCGCTCGCTCCCGGGTTCGGAGCGCCGATCCCACCAGCGGAGCGTCAGCCAACTGACCAGCGCGATGATCAGAACGCTGAGCGTGTAGACCTTCTCGTTGACGTTCGACTGGTTCCACACCGTGAAGGCGGTGGCCCCGAGCGCCGACGCCGCGCCCGCCGCCCACAGCGCGGGACCCCGCTCCTCCATCGTCGACCGCAGGACCCGATAAGCGATCAGATAGAAGCACCCCGTCGCCGCCGCGCTCGTCACCGCCGCGAAGAGGTTGATGCGCACCGCGACCGAGAGGCCCGTCGGCGCGAGGATCAGGCTCCAGACACGCGCCAGGAAGACGAAGAACGGATTCCCGGGCGGATGCGGGATCCCCACGATATGGGCCGTGGTGATGTACTCGCTGGTGTCCCAGAAGGCGGTGGTCGGGGCGAGGGTGAGGACGTAGAGGGCGAGCGCCGTCGCGGCGGCGAGCGCCGCCGCGCGATACGGTGGATCGGACACCCCTGCTCGCCGCTTCGTCAGTCCGTGCGGACCGCGACGAAGGAGATCTCGACGAGGGCGCCACCGACGAGGCCGGACACCTCGACGGCCACGCGAGAAGGCGGATCGACGCCCCGGAAGTACTGCGCGTACGCTTCGTTCATCTCGGCGTATCCGTCGATGTCCGTCACGTAGACGGTCGCGCGGACCAGATCGTCCCAGTCGAGCCCGAGCTCGTCGAGCAACTCGCCGAAGGCGCGCATGACGTTGTGCGTCTCCGCCGCCATCCGGCCCTCGGTCATGGCGCGCGTCTCGGCGGTCGCCCCGAGCTTCCCGGAGAGCCAGTAGGTGTCGCCCACCTGGATCGCGGCGCTGAACGGGATGCGATCCGAGGGTTGATGCGCGACACGTGGTCCGTCCTGAGCCGCGGCCGGGCCCGCCAGGACAGCCGTGGCGGCCACGAGGAGTGCGAAGCGTTTCAAGGGAGCTCCCTGCGTCGGTCCGGTGCCGACCTCGCGGTCCGAGGGCGGTTGGACCGGATCTTGTCCGGGGACCCACGGCCGGGCAACCCGGCTGTGGATCGGGTATGATCGGGCATGTCGCCCCTCAGCCGTCGCGCCGTGCGCTGGGCCCGGGCGTGGGTTGCCGGCCCCACGTCCGTTCTCGAGCGGGAGATCACCCTCCAGCGGGTCGGACTCCGGATCCCGGCCACGCTCGTCCGCCCGCGTCGGCGGGCGAATCGCCGGAGCAGTCGGCTTCGGCGGGTACGGTGAGCTGGAGTCGACCTTCCGCTTGCTGATGACGGGTCGGCACGAGTGGGAGGGCCAAAAGCTGGGTGCACCGCCCGGACCCCTACGGTCGCTGGATCGTGGCGGCGAACTGCCTCACGCATGTGCCGGAGCACGCCGACGCCGTCGACGTCGCCGATGCGCTGCGACGGCTGGCGATTCAGGCCGGAGACGCCGGTGTACCGTGCGCTGGGCACCGTGGGCGGGCCGGTGAGCATCGTCCACGGCCGCAACGATCACCTGATCCCCTTCACCGAGGCGTACCGGCTGCACCGGAGGCTCTCCGGCGCGGGGGTGGAGCTGACCGTGACACGGCTCTTCGGGCATTCACGCGGCGACGGCGTCCCCCTGCGTCGCCTCGTCCTCGAGGTGCCCAGATTCGCCCGCGCGCTCGACCGGATCCTCTCTCTGGCCTGACGCTGCGGGCCGGCCACCCGGGATTCGACCAGCCTAAACGGACTCCGCTGCGTCGAGGGTCTCTTCCGGCGCGTCCCCCATCCCGTCCGCTGCGTCCCCCATCCCGTCCGCTGCGTCGCCCATGTCGTCCGGCGCGTCGCCCCCCTCCTTGCGCTTCTTGCGTCGCATGTCCAGGACCGCCGCGGCCACCTCGGCGTCCTTGTCGCTCGACGCCTTCGCGAGGAGCTTCACCGCGTGCGGCGTGCCGATGTAGTGGAGCGCCCGGTACGCGGCGATGCGGACGTCCGTGCGCGGGCGGGAGAAGAGGGAGGGGACGGCGAAGCGCTCGATCGCCGGCACCGCACCCGGATCCTCGAGCAGGCCGAGCGCGCGCAGGAGCGGGACGATCTGATCCGGGTCCTTCGTGCCTTCCAGCATCGTGATGAGCGGCTTCACGGCGCGTCGCACACGGAGCTCACCCGCCGTGACCGCAGCCTGCACTCGGACATCCTCGTCGGAGTCGTTGAGCAGGCCGAGCTCCATCAGCTTCGCGCCCGATTCGGGATTCCCGATCCGAGCGAGCGCGCGGAGCGCTTCCCGACGCACCCGGGCATCCGGATTGGCGAGCTGGAGCTCCACGAGCTCGAGCGCCCGCTCGTCTCCGATCTCGCCCAGAATCGCAACCGCGTTGCGCGCGACGAAGCGATTCTCGTCGGCCGTCATGCTGTCGATCGTGGGGCGGGCCACGTCGCCCATGGCGGCCAAGGCATCGCAGTAGTTGCGCCGGGCGAGACGATCCGACGTGGTGTCGGCCAGCCCGTCCCGGAGCGCATGCGCCATCGGCTCCCCGATCGCGCGGGCCGCCCGGTAGTACTCCTCGCGATGCTCGTCCCGGCGCTCCACGCCGAGCCGACGGACCACGTGTTCGAGTACGACGTCCTCGAGGAGCGAACGCACGAGCTCGTGGGTCGCCGGCTCGGGCGGCTCACCCGCCGCGGCCGCAAGCCGCACCACGGATCGAGCGACCGGGTCCAGCTCCCGCCGCTCCTGCATCTCCCGGCTGAGCCGTTCGATTTCGTCCGCCCGGCCGGTCGTGCCCGCCAGGTACCCGTCTACGGCGGCGTCCAGCTCGGTCGTCTCCTCCTCCGGCTCCGACTCGGGTGTCTCAGCCGCGACCGGGGAGCCGACCGACGGGGATTCGTGGCGTTCCGGTGACGGATCGATCGGGGCGGCGTCCGCACCCGCCTCCGGGAGCGGGGGCGGTACCGTGCCCGCCGGCTCCCAGCCGCTCGGCTCCGAAACGTCGGCCTCGCGCGGGGTCTCCACCGGCGGGAGCGGGGGCGGATCGGCCGACGCGCCGGCGAGCG
>JANQME010000100.1 GCA_028280205.1 Longimicrobiales bacterium | reverse complement strand
CGACCGGCCTCCGTCTGGACTCCGGCGGGACATCGTTCGAGCTGCACGTGGACGGGGCGCAGTACGACGTCCGCACGCCGCTCATCGGCCGCTACAACGTGGAGAACACGCTCGCTGCGCTCGGTGCCGCCCGCGCGCTCGGGGTGCCCATGGCGTCTGCCGTTGTACGGCTCGCCAGCGCGCCGCCGGCCCCGGGCCGGCTCGAGACGATCGTCACTGACCCGTTCGTCGTGCTCGTGGACTTCGCCCACACCCCCGGTGCGCTCACCGGCGCACTCGCTGCGCTCAAGCCGCTCGCGCAGGGGCGACTCGTCGTCGTCTTCGGAGCCGGCGGAGATCGGGATGCGACGAAGCGCAGGCCGATGGGTGAGGCGGTACGCGCGCACGCCGACGTGATCATCGTGACCTCCGACAACCCCCGGACCGAAGATCCCGACGCGATCATCGACGACATCGTCGAAGGGCTGAACGGTGCGGAGTACGTGAGAGAGGCCGATCGACGTACGGCGATCCGGATGGCGCTGGAGTCCGCGCGGCCGGGCGATACGGTGCTTCTCGCCGGGAAGGGGCCCGAGCACTACCAGATCGTCGGGGACGAGAAGCTCCCGTTCGACGAGCCGGGCATCGTGGCGAACACGATGCGGGAGCTGGGCCTCCGATGATCTTCGTATGGACGGATGTGGAGGTGCGGCGCGCGCTCGGACTCCGAACCGACCTCGCCGAGCCCGAGCTCGAGTACACGGGGGTGTCCACCGACTCGCGCACCGTGGCCGAGGGGAATCTGTACGTCGCTCTCGTCGGAGAGCGCTTCGACGGGCACGAGTTCGTGGCGCACGCCCTCTCGAACGGGGCGCTCGGTGCGGTCGTCTCGCGGGCTCCGGCCGAGGACACGAACGCGCGACTCTACCCCGTCGACGACACCCTCGAGGCGCTCGGTCGGCTCGCCGCGCACCGCCGCGAGCGTCTGCACGTACCGGTCGTCGGGATCACGGGCTCGGCCGGCAAGACGACCACGAAGGAGATGACCGCCGCCACGCTCGGAAGCACGCTCCGTGTGCACGCCACGCGGGGGAATCTGAACAACCGGATCGGGATGCCGCTCACCCTGTTGGCGACCCCCGAGGACGCCGAGGTCGTCGTTCTGGAGATGGGCACCAGCGAGCCCGGCGAGATCGGAGCGATGGCCGCGATCGCCCGGCCCGACGTGGGTGTGATCACGACCGTGGGTGAGGCTCACCTCGAGAAGCTCGGCTCGATCGAGGGGGTGCTGGAGGAGAAGCTCGACATCCTGCGTCATCTCGCCGAGGGAGGGCGTTGCGTGGTCGGGGACGAGCCTCCGGTCCTGGCCGAGCGTGCCCGGACCCTCTGCCCTCGCGTGCGCGTGGTGGGATGGAGCGAGCGCGCCGACCCTCGCGACCGACCGGAGCAGGCGGAGGTCGACGTCTTCGGTCGCTACACCTTCGAGTGGAAGGCTCAACGCGCTTCGGTGCCCACGGTCGGTCGTCACGCGGTGCAGAACGCGCTGCTCGCTCTTGCCATTGCCGAGCTGCTCGGCGTGCCGCCTCGCGAGGCGGCGCGCGGGTTGGCGGCGGCCGAGCCCGGCTCCATGCGGGGCGAGCTCCGCAGCATCGGGCGGCTGACCGTGATCGCCGACTGCTACAACGCGAACCCGCAGAGCGTCCTCGCCGCGCTGGACGTGCTCGACGAGCAGGGCGCCTCCGCGCGGAGGGTGGCGGTGCTCGGCTCCATGCTGGAGCTGGGCGACCGTTCCGACGCGCTGCACGACCGCGTGTTGGCCGAGGCGCTCGAGCACCCCCTCGACCTGCTGGTCGCGACCGGCGACTTCGCGGGCGCGGCGCGGCGCATCGAGGCGGGGAAGGCCGGCGCCACCTCGAAGGAGGAAGCCGTCGAGGGCGAGCGGAGCAGGCCGGAGCTGTTGGTTGCGGCCGAATGGCGGGACGTCTACCCGCGGCTCGCCGCCCGGATGCAGGGCGACGAGATCGTGCTGCTCAAGGCGTCCCGCGGGATCGCGCTCGAGGGGATGATCCCGCTCCTCGAGGAAGACTTCGGCGAAGCGCCCAGGTCGGTGGAGGTCTGATGCTCTACCACCTCGTGCCCGGGCTCACCGACGTCCATCAGATCTTCAACGTCTTCGTCTACATCTCCTTCCGGACGGCGGGCGCAGTCGTGACCTCGCTCGTGATCGCCTTCGTCTTCGGACCGGCGATCGTGGCGCGACTCCAGCGGGCGCGCGTCGGTCAGATCGTCCGCGAGGAGGGCCCCGAGAGTCATCTGATCAAGACGGGGACGCCGACGATGGGTGGGCTCATCATCATCCTCGCGGCGACGGTCTCGACGCTGCTCTGGGCCCGGTTGGACAACTGGTACACGATCCTCGCCCTGGTCGCGCTCCTCTGGATGGGCGCGATCGGCTTTCTCGACGATTGGCTCAAGGTCGTCCAGGGAAAGGCGCGTGGGCTGGTGGCGCGCTACAAGATGGTCGGCCAGTGGACGTTCGGACTCGGACTGGGCGCGTTCCTGATCCTCAACCCGATCTCGTCGCACCCCACGACGTGGACCTCGGTCCCCTTCTTCGCCGACTACGCCGCGGCGTTCTCGGCCCCGGTCTTCGTGGTCTTCACGGGAATCGTCGTCTCCGGCTCGTCCAACGCGGTGAACCTCACGGACGGGCTCGACGGGCTGGCCGCCGGACTCACTGCGATCTCGGCGGCGACGATGGGGATCTTCGCGTACGTGGCGGGCCGCACCGACATGAGCCGCTACCTCGGCTTCTTCTACCTGGAGGGCGCGGGAGAGCTCACGATCTTCGCGCTCGCTCTGGCCGGGGCCGCGCTCGGGTTCCTCTGGTTCAACGCGCACCCCGCCGAGGTCTTCATGGGCGACACCGGATCGCTCGCGCTCGGAGGCGCGCTCGGCGTGATGGCGATCCTGCTCAAGGCCGAGTTCCTGCTCGTGATCGTCGGGGGTGTGTTCGTGCTCGAGACCCTCTCGGTGATCATGCAGAGAGGGTGGTTCAAGTACACGAAGCGGCGGTTCGGAGAAGGCCGGCGCGTCTTCAGGATGGCGCCGATCCACCACCACTTCGAGAAGCTCGGATGGTCCGAGCCGAAGGTCGTGATCCGCTTCTGGATCGTGGGCGTTCTGTTCGCGATGGTCGCGTTCAGCACGTTGAAGATTCGTTGAGCGGATAGAATGCGGTCAGGTGGCGACGGATGTGGGTGCGATGGATCTGAACGGAGTTCACGTGGAAGTCATCGGTCTCGGTGCGAGCGGGTTCGCCGCCGCCCTGCTGGCCGCTGAAAAGGGAGGAGAGGTCCATGTCTCGGAAGCGAGAGAAGATGAAGCGGCTGCAGCTCGTCGAGACGAGCTGGGAGATGCCGGCGTCGACGTCGAGCTGGGAGGACACGACGTCGAACGGATGGCCGGAGCCGGCGTCGTCGTGGCCAGCCCCGGAATCCCGCCGGACGCTCCTGTGCTCCGGGCGCTCGCGGAGAAGGGGGTGCGCTGGATTTCCGAGCCGGAGCTTGCCGCACGGTTCCTCCCGGGTTCACTGATCGCGATCACCGGGACGAATGGGAAGACGACGGCGACCCTGCTGGTCGACCACCTGCTCCGCTCCTCGGGGATCCACTCCGTGGCCGCGGGCAACGTGGGCGGAGGCCTCGCGCCGACCGCCTCGGACGTTGCGCGCTCAGGAGCGTCGTACGACTGGGTGGTGCTCGAGATGAGCTCGTTCCAGCTCGGGGCGATCGACACGTTCCGGCCCGACATCGGTGTCGTGACGAGTCTCGCGCCCGATCACCAGGACTACTACGGCAGCGTGGAGGCGTACTACGCGGACAAGGCGCGCCTCTTCGAGAACGCCGACGAGAACAGTCGGTGGGTGCTGCCGTTCGCCGACGAAGAGGTCCGTCGACTCACCGGCGATGCACCGGGCCAGCGCTACCACTTCGCCGGGGTCACCGGCACCGCCGGGGGGCACGCCTTCATCGACGACGGCGTGCTCGTGCTGAACGTGGACGGCGAGATCGAGGAGTTGCTCGAGCTCGGTGAGCTTCCTCTGCTCGGAGGCCACAACGTCTCGAACGCCCTGGCGGCTGCCCTCACGGCCCGCCTCGCGGGGGCCCAGCCCGGCGGAATCGCGGCCGGCCTGGGCTCGGCCCGCGCCCTCCCGCACCGCCTGGAGCCCGTGACCGAGCGCGGGGGCGTGCTCTGGGTCAACGACTCGAAGGCGACCAACGTCGCGGCCACGCGCAGCGCTCTTCTGAGCCTCGACCGGCCCGTTGTGCTCCTCCTCGGGGGCAAGGACAAGGGTGAGGACTTCGGCGAGCTCGCCGACGCCATGCCGGGCCGGGCGCATACCGTTCTGGCCTACGGTGCGGCGGGTCCGCGCGCGGCGACCGAGCTGGAGGCGGCCTTCACGCGGGCCCCCGCGACCGATGCCCCGGTCCGCCCGCCCCGCGTCCTGCTCGTCGACGACGACCTGGAGGGCGCCGTCGCGCGGGCGGCCCGGGTCGCCGAGCCGGGCGATGTGGTGCTCCTCTCGCCGGCGTGCTCCTCCTTCGATCGATACGAGAGCTACGAGGCGCGGGGGCGCCACTTCGGCGCCCTCGTCCAGGAGGTGGCATGACCGCCCGCCCCGTCGACATCGCGCCGCTCGGGCCGGTCCGCCTCCCCGATTCGGGGCTGGGTCGGGGGTGGGAAGCCGCCACGTTGATGGGCCTAACCCTCCTGATCCTCTCGATCGGGCTCGTGACGCTGTACAGCGCCTCCTCGGTGTACGCGCTCCGCCAGGAGCTTCCGGACACCTACTTCGCGCTGCGCCAGGCGGCGGGGGCCGGAGTCGGTCTCGGAGCGCTGCTCGTGTGCGCGCTCACACCGTACCGTCTGTGGCAGACCATCGCGTGGCCGCTCCTCGCCGTCACGTGCGTGCTCCTGCTCCTCTGCGTCCTTCCCTGGACCCGTGGGATCGCACCGGAGATCAACGGCGCTCGGCGCTGGCTCACGCTCGGCATCGCCTTCCAGCCGTCGGAGGTCGCCAAGATCACCGTCGTCGTCTGGACCGCGGCGCTCGCGGTGAAGAAGGCGCCCCTCTTCGGGTCGCTGCGGCGCGGGCTGCTCCCCTTCTTCGTCGTGTGGGCGGTTCTCGTCGGGCTCGTGATGGCCGGCCCGGACCTGTCGACCGCCGTCGTCCTCGCGCTGCTCGGCACGGTCGTGGTCTTCGCGGCCGGCGCGCGGGTGGCACACTTCGTGTTCCTGGGTCTGCTCGTGGCTCCGATCGCCTTGCAACAGCTCCTCGTGGGCTTCCGGCTCGAGCGCCTGAAGGCGTTCGTCGGGCTCCTGGTGGACCCGCTCGGCCACGCTTCCGGCGAGGGCTATCAGGTGCGCCAGTCGCTGATCGCCTTCGGCTCCGGAGGGAGCCATGGGGTGGGGATCGGGGAGGGGCGGCAGAAGTACGGCTTCCTGCCGGAGTCCCACAACGACTTCATCTTCGCGATGATCGGCGAGGAGTGGGGCTTTCTGGGCGTCGTCGTCCTCATCGCCCTGTACGCGGGCCTCGTCCTGATCGGCTTTCGAATCGCCGGGCGGGCCCCGGATCGGTTCGGCGAGCTGGTGGCGATCGGCTTCGCGAGTCTCATCGCGCTCCAGGCGACGTTCCACATGGCCGTCGGTCTGGCGCTCGTACCGGCCACGGGGCTGGCTCTGCCCCTCGTTTCGTACGGACGGTCGAATCTGGTGGTCACGCTCGCGGCGCTCGGCATCCTGATCTCGGTCGCGCGCGCGGCCCCCGGCGGGAAGGCGGCCCGTGGCTGACGCTCTCCGCCCCCTCGTCGTCCTCTCCGGCGGCGGCACCGGAGGACACCTGTATCCGGCGCTCGCGATCGCCGACGGCCTGCGCGCCGTGCGTCCCGAGGTGCGGGTGCTCTTCGTGGGTGCGCGGCGGGGCCTCGAGGCCCGTGTCCTGCCCGAGCGCGGCGAGGAGCACCTCCTCCTCCCGCTGCGTGGCATCGACCGCAGCCGGCCCCTTTCGGTCATCGGCGCGCTCGCCGGCCTCGCCGCGGGGCTCGCGTCCACGGTCCGGCGCTTCTTCGCGGACCGGCCCGAGGTCGTCGTCGTGACCGGCGGCTACGCGGGAGCGGCCGCCGGGATCGCCGCGGGTCTCATGGGCATCCCGCTCGTGCTCCAGGAGCAGAACTCCTTCCCGGGCGCCGTGACGCGCCTCCTCACGCGCGTGGCATCGCGGATTCACCTGGCCTACCCCGAGGCGGTGGAGCGGCTGCCGGCGGGCAGGGGCCGCTGTCGGGTGACCGGAAACCCGGTGCGGCCCCGCCCGGATGCCGACCGCACGGAGGCGCGCGGAGCGTTCGGCATCCCGGAGGGCGTGACGCTCACGTTCGTCACGGGCGGTAGCCAGGGGTCGCGCGCGCTGAACCGGGTCGTGACCGGCTACGTCGAGTCGGCGAGCCGAGGTGCGCTTGCCCGGCCCGACGTGCTCCACCTGCTCTGGTCCACCGGCCCGGCCCACTACGACGGCGTGCGGCGGGCGCTCGAGGGGGCCGGGGCACCGACGTGGGTCCACGCGCACGGGTACATCGAGGACATGCCGAGGGCGCTCGCCGCGGCGGACTTCGCGCTCAGCCGCGCCGGGGCGATGACGATCGCGGAGCTCCTCAACGAGGGGTTGCCCGCCATCCTGGTTCCGCTCCCGACCGCTGCGGGGGATCACCAGACCTTCAACGCCCGGGCGCTCGAACGCGCCGGAGTCGCCCGCGTCGTGCCCGAGACGGAGCTCACGCCCGAGCGCCTCGCCGACGAGCTGGCCGCGGTCACCGGTGACGCCGACGCGTTGGAGCGGATGCGGATCGCTGCGCGCGCCCGAGCCCGTCCCGAGGCGACCGCGACGATCGCCGCGGACGTAGTCTCGTTCCTCCCGCCGGTGCGGAGGGCCGCATGAACGCCTCCGTGGATCTCCGTCGGCTGTCCCGGGAGCGACCGATCCACTTCATGGGCGTGGGCGGGGCGGGGATGTATCCCCTCGCGGAGCTTGTGCTGCGCAGCGGCGGTCGGGTGAGCGGGTGCGACGCCAAGGAGAGCTCCGGCCTGCAGGCGCTACGCGCGCTCGGGGTCGAGGTCGCCGTCGGCCACTCGCC
>JANQME010000063.1 GCA_028280205.1 Longimicrobiales bacterium | reverse complement strand
ACGCTCCTGGTCGGTACGGTCGCCATCGGGGCCGGCATCTTGCTGCGGCGGACCGCCCCGCGTCTTCCGGGACCCATGGTCGTCGTGGTCGCGGGCACGCTCGCGTCGTGGCTGCTCGGCCTCGGAGGCCGCGGCGTCGACGTCGTCGGCGTCGTGCCGGCCGGGCTGCCTCTGCCCCGCCTCCCGGGATCGACCGTCGGCGACGGCTCGTGGCTCGTCGGCACCCTCGCGGACGCCCGGAGCCTGCTCCCCGTCGCGATCGCGATCTCCCTGGTCGGCTTCATGGAGTCGATCGCGGTCGCCAAGGTCTACGCCTCGCGAAACCGCTACGACATCGATGCGGACCAGGAGCTGCGCGCCCTCGGCGCGGCGAATCTGGCCGGCGCCTTCTTCCAGTCCTTCCCGGTGACGGGCGGCTTCTCGCGCACCGCGGTGAACGGACAGGCGGGCGCCCGCTCCCAGATCGCCTCGCTGGTGAGCGTCGTCGTCGTCGGTGTCACCCTGCTCTTCCTCACCCCCCTCTTCTACCCCCTGCCCAAGGCGATCCTGGCGGCGATCATCGTCGTGGCGGTCGCGGGGCTGGTGGACGTGAAGACCGCGCGCACCCTGTGGCGCATCGATCGCCAGGACTTCGCGCTCATGGCGGCCACCTTCCTGGCCACCCTCTTCCTGGGCATCGAGGAGGGGATCGTCGTCGGCGCCGCACTTTCGATCATGGTCGTCCTGTACCGGATCACCCGTCCGTCGATCAGCGTCCTGGGCCGCGAGCCGGTCACCGGCCGCTTCCGGAGCATCGACCACCACCCCGATGCCAAGATCGAGCCGGGGATCGCGGTGCTGCGCATGGACGCCTCCCTCTTCTACGGCAACGCCGAGGCGTTCCGCGACGCCGCGCGCGAGGCGCTCGCGGGCGCGCGCGCCCGGATGCCCCCGGAGACGGAGCGTGCGGTCCTCGTCGTGGATGGCTACCCGATCAACCGTACGGACTCGACCGGGCTCCACATGCTGCACGAGCTCGTGTACGAGATCCGCGCCGTAGGGGGTCGCGTCTACCTCGCGGGCGTGAAGAGGTCGCTCGCCGAAGCTCTGGAAGCCGGCGGTCTCACGAACGTCGTCGGGCCCGAGCACTTCTTCCCCGACCTGCCGCCGGCCGTCGACGCCGCCCACGCGTGGCTGCGCGACGCGGACGATCCCACCCCGGCGTCAGATCTCGATATCGCCGCCCGGGTCGCGCGCCCGGAGGCGCTCTAGCGTCTCCTCGGCCCGGGCGCGGCGTTCCCGCTCAGCCTCCTCGTCCCGTCGGGCCTCCCCCCAGACGGGCTCACCGATGTCGCCGAGCGGGACGATCAGGACCGCCCCCTCCCGTGCGTGGTCGCCGAGCGCGTCCGCCGCCACCTCGACGACGATCTCGCCCCCGTCCTCGACCAGCACCGCGATCGACCCCTCGATCCGGTCCACCACCCAGACCTCGGCGTCGGGGTGTCCCTCGTCGTCGATTCCGTCGCTCATCGCTTTCGCCTCCCGAAGAGGAGCTCAATACACGTAGCGGAGGACGAGCGCACCCAGCTCGTCGTACAGCGACGCCTCGTCCCCGTCGTTGTTCCAGACGGCGCGTTCGTTGTTCATGAAGAACGAGACCCCGTCGCTCATCCCGTACCCGGTGAAGACCCGGACCTGACGGCCCGCCACGACCCTCGCGTCCGGCGGGAAGCGGAAGCAGCGGGAGCGAAGGTCACAGAGCCTCCATCCCCCCAGGGCGACGTCCGTGGCCGACTCGTTGTACACGATGGCGTACTCGCCGTTGAGCCGATGGTGATCGTTGCCGGGGGCGTCCGGGACGACGGTGAGGGAGAGGCCGGCACCCTTGGCGGCATCGCGCTCTGCCGGGGCGCCTTCGGCCACGTCGACGTCCGCTTCTCCTCGCGCACCAACCGAGTCGTCACCCCGTGTGGTCACCACCTCCCAGCGCCCGTCCCGGTAGCCGAGCACGGTCACGGATCCGTGCAAGTCCGTGCGCAGCACCCGGTCGGCCCACGTCTCGTATGCGGTCATCGCTTCCGGCCTCGGGTGGCCGTGCTCGTTGTCCGCTCCCACCGAGATCACCACGACCTCCGGGCGTGCGTTCTCGAGGAAGGGACGGGTGAAGCCGTTCACGCTGCCGTGGTGTGGCGCCTTCAGCAGGGTCACATCGGGGACGCGGCCGCGCTCCGTCCAGTAGCCGAGCTCGTACCGCTCGGAGTCGCCGCTCAGGAAGGCGGTGAAGTCCCCGTAGCGCAGGACCAACCCCACAGAGCGATCGTTGTGGTCCAGCTCCCCCGTCGGCAGGGGGAGGACCTCCAGCGAGACGCTGCCCAGCACGATCGTGCGGGGCGTCGCCTGCAGGTACGTGACCTCTTCGAGGCGTTCGAGGGTCGCCATGAGCCGCGCGTACGTCTCGGTGGTGTGCGGGCGCCCGTTGTCCATGAAGAAGCGGACGGGGCGGGCGGTCAGCACGTCGTCCAGACCGCCGATGTGGTCGGCGTGCGGGTGCGTGGCGACGAGCAGGTCGATGGAGTCGACCCGCATTTGCTGCAGGAAGCGGAGCGGAGACAAGCGGCCGGCGTCCACCATGGCGGTGCGCCCCTCGGGTGACCGGATCACGACCGCGTCCCCCTGCCCGACGTCGAGAAAGGTGATCTCGACGGATGGGTCCTGACCTCGGGTCGGGGCAGGCTGAGCGGACGCACCGAAGCCGCATGCGGCGAGCAGGACGAGCGGGAGCCATCCCCCGGGCACGTGCTTGCGCCAAGGGGTACGTGCAGTATCTTGCCCCCGAGTGTCGTTTTCCACGTGGCGGGGTTGTGGGACATGGGTTCGAAGAAGAACACCAAGCGGAATATCGTCATCTCCGACGGCATGTGGACCGCCATTCACAAGGCGATCGGACGGGAGACGGCGCAAAGCGGAGAGCGTCTCACGGCGAGCGGCTTCATCCGGCGCGCGGTGCGACGGGACCTCGAGCGCGCGGGCGTACCGATCGAGGACGACGAGTAGGTCCCGCTCGCCGACGTGGCGTCAGACGCTCTCGGTCGCGCTCCGGGAACGGCGGTAGAAGAAGACACCCACACCCAGGGCCGCGGTGAGCCCGAGGGCGATCAGGACGATCTTCAGGGCGAGGGCGAGAAGTCCCATGACCCACGCCGTAATCGGGACCATCAGGATCTTCAGGGCCTCCAGCAGGAGGAACCCGATGATCCCCGACACCGTCAGACCCGCGGCGAACTTCATCATGTCGTGCTTCTCTCCCGGTCGGGGACTCCCCCGCCTCTACGCCTGCACCCTTCCCCGTGTTTCAGACGCTGCGGACGGCGTCGGGGTTGCAGACTCCTGCTTTCCACCGTACGAGCGCGCGCCGATGCCCGCCACCATCGCGAGGCGGTGATCACGTCAGCGCAGGAACCCCAGCGTGATGATTGCGAGCACGAGCCCCGCACCTGCGACGATCCGGCCGGTGCTCCAGCCATCGTCCCCGTCGCCCTCGGCCGGCTTCGTCCAGAAGAGCACGACGCCGCACTCGGGTTGCGCGGGATCGGAGTACTGGATCGGGGCGGCCACGCCGCGTGGATAGACCTCGATTCCGGCGATCCGGTCGGGGGGGAGGAAGTCGTCGATCGACGCGCCACCTCCTTGTCGGACCCGCACCCCGTCCACGTACGTCCGAGCCACGCAGTCCGACGTCATGATCACGCCGCGGTCCGGGCCCGCCGCGCTGCTCGCGAGGGCGATGGAGACGCCGGGGAACTGGGTGACCAGGCCGGTCGGCGTTGCCATCGGTCGCCGCGCGATCGCCTCGGCCTCCAGGTAGTAGCCCGCGAGCGACGGGTCGGCCATCCGTTGGCGAAAGCCTGCCAGCGAGCCGAGGGTCATGGCGCGCTCGGCGACGACGGTCATCGGCTCCAAGGGAATCGCCTCGACGCCGAGCCGGACCTCGATCTGGAGCGCGACGCCCGCCTCCAGCTCGAACAGCTCCGTCTCCCATTCGCGGTAGCCGAGATGGCTCACCTCGAGCCGGACGGAGTCCGCGCCGGCCGGCCGTAGCTCGAAGACGCCCCGAGGCCCCGACACCGCGGAGGCGACGACCGCTCCCTGTTCGTCGCTCAAGACGAGCAGCGCGTCGCCGATCGGCTGCCCGTCGCTCACGGCGAGCACCACGCCACGCACGAGTTGGCCCTCGACCGTCACGGCACCGATCGCCGAGCCGAGCCCCCCCACCAGCAGGGCCGTCCCGAGCGCCCTCCTCAGACTTCCGCCCACCGGCCCCGCGGCCCCGCGTTGACGATCCGTGTCGGGCCGAGCGACGACTCTTCCTCCCAGCTCCCGTGGATGTGACCGCACACCACGAGGCGCGGCTTCACGCGCTCCACGGTCTCCAGAACGGCGCGGGAGCCGAGATGCTCGCCCCGGCCCGCCACGTCCACATGGCCGAGCGGAGGGGAGTGCGTGACGAGCACCGCCGACTCCGGGCAACCCTCGAGCAGCGAGCGGGCCTCGTCCTCACCGAGGTCGAAGCTCCAGTCGCCGAAGGGTGTGACCGGGATCGCCGCACCGAGCCCCCAGAACGGGACGCCGTCGATCTCGCATCCCGAGCCGTGCAGCACCTGCGCCCGCTCCCACCCGGCGCACGCCGCCCGCAGCTCCTCGTCGCTCTCGCCGTTGCCGGCGACGAGGACGGTCGGGCAGACCGCGTCCCGGAGCACGTCCACGACCTCCTCCAGGCCGACGCGCATCACGGCGAGGTCACCGGCGACGACCAGGGCGTCTGCCCGCTCGGAGCGTTCCACCAGGCTGCGCGCCGCGGCGAGGTCCCGGTGCAGGTCGCTGCACACGAGCAGCTTCATCGGCTCAGCTCGAAGACGGCGAGAAGCGGACGGTGGTCGGATGCCATCGGCTCGGCCACGACCCGGTGCTCCGTCACCTCGATCGTGAAGGCGTCGAAGAGGCGCTCGTTCACCTTCCAGAGTACGAAGTCGATCTCACGATCCGGCTCCGCCGCGGGATACGTGCGGGCGTCGCCCGACTTCTCGAGTCTCCTCCAGACGCGCTCCAGAGCACGGACGGCCGGGTCTTCGGGCCGGCCGTTCAGGTCACCCGCCAGGATCGTGGGACGCCACGGCGTGCTCGCGGCCGTGATCGCATCGGCCTGACGGGTTCGCTCCTCGGGCGTGCCCGCGAGGTGCGTCGAGATCACGGAGACGAGCGGTCCTCGGGTTCCGGGCGGGAGCTCCTCCATGGGCACGGCGACCGTGACCTCGAGCACGCTGAGCGCGCTCCCCGCAGCGGGTGGAAGGGCGTGCACCTGGTCCTCGACGATCGGGAGCCGGGTGAGGACCGCGTTGCCGTACCAGCCGCCCTCGAAGGCGCGATGCGGACCGTGCACCCCCTCGTATCCGAGCAGCCCCGCGAGGACCTCCACCTGGTCGACGCCGCCGGTGCGTCGCGTGCGGTCGTCCACCTCCTGCAGGGCGATCACGTCCGCGTCGAGGCCGCGGAGCACGTCCGCGATGCGGTCGAGGTCGACCTCGTCGTCCATCCCCCGCCCGTGCCGGATGTTGTACGCAGCGACTCGCACCGTCGCCGTCTGGGCGTACGCCGGATGCGGCACGGCAGCGACACCCACGATCGGGACGAGGAGAAGAAGTCGTCGGAGCATGGCTCGAACATGGCCAGCGGCCCGCTCGACGACCAGCGCAACGTGGTCGCGCCGCCCTCAGGCCGGCAGCGGCTCCACCACCTCCCCGGACTCCATCGCCCAGGCGCGCTCGCGGCCGGGGGGCCGCCCGAAGCGTCGCTTGAACTCGCGGCTGAAGTGGGAGGCACTCGTATAGCCGACGCGCGTCGCCGCGCGCTTTGCGCTCACTCCTTCCCAGACCATGATCTGACGCGCCCGGTTCAGCCGGATCTCCTTGAGGTACTGGAGCGGAGTGAGCGACGTCACCGCCTTGAACGCCTCGTGGAAGGTCGAGCCGCTCATGTGCGCCGCGCGGGCCAGCTCCGCAACCTCGATGGGGCGGGGATACTCGCGGTGGATGAGGTCGAGCGCCCTCGAGACCCGGTGGACTCGCCCCTCCTGCGACCCCGCCGCACGCAGGAGGCGACCCTGCGGTCCGGTGAGGACGCGGTACATGACCTCACGCACCAGACCCGGACCGAGGACCCGGCGGTCCCGTTCGTCGTCGAGCGTGCGGACGAGGCGCAGAGCCGAGTCCAGCAGGAGGCCGTCGACCTCCGACACGGCGATGCCACGGAGCGTCTCGGACCCGACCGGCTCCGCGTCCGCCGCATCGAGCACCACCTGCCCGAGCCGGACGGGGTCGACCCGGAGCGCGAACGAGAGGAACGGCCGCTCGGGGCTCGCCTCGACGACGTGCGAGCTCACCGGGAGCGAGAGCGGCAGCACGAGGTAGCGCTCCGGACAGTACTCGAACGTCTCGCCGCCGAGGAGCGCGCGCTTGCGGCCCTGAGCCACGATGATGATCGACGGCTCGTAGATCGTGCAGCGCAGCGGACTCGGCATGTCGGCCCGGAAGATCTCGAGTCCGTCCAGGGCGGTCGACGTCCGCCCCTCGTTCACGGCATGACGCCCGACGATGTCGGCGAGCTCACTCATGGCCCCGCCCTCCGCTGAGTCGTTCTTGGCTCCGCGCGAAGGATCGTATAAGGAATGTGGAGATATGAGTAGCGATGCCTGCGCACCTTCGGAGGATCGGACAAGACCTTCGGACGATCGTGTATTCGGCTCGTGGCGACCCGGGCGTAGCGTTCTTCCACGCCGTCGGAAGCGGACGGAGCCATCGAACAGGAACGGGAGGAACGGACGATGAAGCACAGGACCATCGGAGGAGTCGAGGTCTCGGTGATCGGGCTCGGGTGCATGGGGATGTCGGAGTTCTACGGCGACTCGGACCTGGCGCAGAGCATCGAGGTCATCCATCACGCGCTGGACAGGGGGGTCAACCTGCTCGACACGGCCGACATGTACGGTATCGGCCACAACGAGGAGCTCGTCGGCGAGGCGCTGCGTGACCGCCGCAGCGAGGCGTTCGTGGCGACGAAGTTCGGCGTGGTGCGCACGGAGGACGGGGGCTTCGCCGGGGTGAACGGGCGCCCCGAGTACGTGCGCCGGCAGGCCGAAGGGAGCCTGAAGCGGCTCGGCGTGGACGTGATCGATCTCTACTACCAGCATCGCGTCGATCCCGAGACGCCGATCGAGGACACCGTCGGCGAGATGTCCCGGCTGGTGGACGAGGGCAAGGTCCGCTTCCTCGGGCTGTCGGAGGCGGGCCCCGACACGATCCGCCGTGCGCACGCCGTGCACCCGATCTCGGCACTCCAGACCGAGTACTCCCTCTGGACGCGCGACCCGGAGGCCGAGCACCTCGCGCTGACAAGCGAGCTCGGCATCACCTTCGTGGCGTACAGCCCGCTCGGGCGGGGATTCCTCTCGGGCCAGATCAGGAGCATCGACGACCTGGACGAGAACGACTTCCGCCGAGGCAACGAGCGCTTCCAGGGCGAGAACTTCCAGAAGAACCTCGACCTCGTCGCCGCCGTCGAAGAGATGGCGAGCGACAAGGGCGTGACGCCGGCGCAGCTCGCCCTCGCGTGGGTGCTCGCCCGGGCTCCGCACACCGTCACCATCCCCGGAACGCGCAAGATCCACCGGGTCGACGAGAACGCCGCCGCCGCGGACGTGGAGCTCGAGGAACGGGACCTGCAGCGACTCGACGAGATCATGCCGCCCGGGGCGACGGCCGGGCTGCGCTACCCGGAGTTCGCGATGCAGATGCTGAATCTGTAGCCTTCTTCCAGCCCACCCCCGATACCCCTCGGGAGCATCGTACTCATCGCAACCGAGGAGCCTGGAACACGATCTCAGTGTAGGACGAAGAGGAGGTGGGAAAGATGAGGAAGAGCGCAGACATCGCCGACACCGTCTGGCCTGCGGTCGAGCGGGCCATCCGCGGCCGGCTGCCTGTGCCCGAGGTCGGGCTCGGGGTCCAGCCCCAGCGCATGGTCGACTGGTTCGCGGGCGCTGTCATCTGGGATGTGGCTCGCCGCCTCGACGCCGCGGGCGTCCGGATCCCGGAGGAGTGCTGACGACGTAGCGCCCGCACGGTTCGCCGGCCTACGAACATCGTTACAAAGCGGCGGTCACTCCTCCCGGAGGCTGCGTGCAGGGTCGGTCCGCCAGGCCCGAACCGCGGGGGCGACCAGCGCCAGCAGGCTGACGAGCATCAGGAGGGCGGCGGCGCTCGCGAGTGTAGACGGATCGGAAGCGTCCACCCCGTACAGCGCTCCCTCGAGACCGCGACCGGCGAGGAGGGCGACCGGGGCTCCGAGGAGCAGCCCGAGCGCCACTGGAAGGAGCCCCTCCGTCAGGGCGCCTCGGGCGACGGTGGCCCCCGCCGCACCCAGTGCGATTCGGATCCCCAGCTCGCGTCGGCGCTCGGCGACCGCCCGCGCGGTCACGCCGTAGACGCCGACGGCTCCGAGCGCGAGCCCGGTCGAGCCGAAGAGCGCCAGGAGGGTGGTCAGGAGTCGCGTGTCGGCGAACGTCCCTTCCACGATCCGGTGCAGCCGCCGAGGGCCGAGCATCGAGACGCCGACATCCTGAGCTCGGACTTCCCGCGTGACGGCAGCGAGGAGCGCATCGGTGTCGTCACCGTCCGACCGGACCACGAGGTGTGTGCGTCGCCACGGGGCGGCGGACCACGGGACGTACATCTCCGCGTGGCTGCCTTCGCGCACGTCGCTCTGCCGAACGTCCCCGACGACGCCGACGATCCGTCGGTTGCGCCCCTGCACCTCCACGCTCCGCCCCACCGCGGCCGCGCCGCCGAAGGCCTCTTCCTCGAAGCGCCGGTTCACCAACGCCACGGCCTCGCCCTCGCCACGCTCCTCCGAAGGGTCGAAGAGACGGCCGTCGAGCAGCGGGATGCCCATCGCCTCGAAGTACGCCCCGCGCACGACACGCATCGCGGTGCTCGGACGGCTCTCCTCGTCGGCCGGCACCGTGCCCTCCGGCCTGTACGACGCCCACCAGCCGCCGGGTGTCATCGGCAGGAACTGGATTCCGCCCACAGCGCGTACGCCCGGGAGCGCGGCCAGTCGCTCGGAGAGCTGCAGGTAATACGCCGAGAGGTCCTCGGGCTCCGGGTAGCGCGCCGACGGCGGAGACGGCCGCACCGTGACCACCGCCATCGCGTCGAAGCCCGGATCGACGGCGCGCAGGGTGGCGAGCGAACGCAGCGTGAGGACGGCCGACACCGTCAGCACGAGCGTGAGTGCGGCCTGCCCGGCGACGAGCATGAAGCGGGTCCGAGTCCGGGCGCGGGTGCCGCTCCCGCGGCCGACCGCTCCGGCCAACCCAGCACTCCGCCGACCTGAGGCCCGCAACGCCGGCAGCGTTCCGGTCAACAGGACCGTGCACAGCGCCGCGAGCGCGGTGAACGCCATCACTTCGGGCCCTACCTCGATCGCGTCCGCGCGTGGAAGCTCGGCCGGCAGGAGGGAGGCCAGTCCGACCAGTGAGACGCGCGTCGCCGCGAGCGCCAGCAGCGCCCCGAAGCCCGCGAGCAGGCCGACCTCGAGCAGGAGCTGACGGCCGAGACGCAGCCGGCCGCTCCCGAGCGCCAAACGCACGGCGAACTCGCTCTCACGGCTCCCGCCGTGGGCGATGACCAGGGTCGAAACGTTCACGCAGGCGAGGAGAAGCAGGAGGGTCGCGGCGGCGAAGAGAGCCAGAAGCGGACGCCGGGCGTCGCCGAGCAGCCAGTCGTCCAGCGCCACGACGTCCACGGAGGCGCGCTCCTCCTCCGACATCGCATACCCACCCTCGCGCCAGATCTCGTCGAGGACGGTGCGGAGCTCGTCGCGAGCCTGCTCGAGGCCGACGCCGCCCCGAAGGCGTGCGTTCGCGGCGAGCCCCGTGTTCGGTAGCCGATCGGGGTCGAGCGGGAGCGTTCGCCACGCCTGCCAGTCGTACTCGATCGGCACGTGCTCCGGACCGAGCACCCCCACCACGCGGACCGCCCGCCCTTGGAGCTCGACGGTCCGTCCGACGATCGCGGGGTCCGCTCCGAAGTGGCGCGTCCACAGACCGTGGCCGAGCACCACGGCGTCGTCTCCGACCGCGTCGTCGGCCACGAACGTCCGGCCCAGGGCGGCCTCGACGCCGAGCATGTCGAAGTGATTCCACCCGACCCGAGCGCCTCGAACCTCCTCGGCCTCGCCGCCGTGGGTGAAGAGGAAGAGAGAGCGCCCCCACGCGGCTATGCTCTCGAAAGACGTCATGCGCATCTCGAGCTCGACCGCTTCGTGCGTGCTCAGGAAGAAGAGGTCGTCGGGCATCGGGCGCACGAGCCGCTCCGAATCGGCGTACGGGAGCGGCCGCATCAGCACCGCATGCACGACCGAGAAGAGCATCGAGTTCATGCCGAGTCCGAGTGCCAGCGTCACGACGACGGCGAGGGCGTACGCGGGCCGACGCCGGAGCACGCGCATCGCCACCCGGAGGTCCGTCCCGAGCGCCGCGGAGCCGGTCCTCCGGGACGGGGAGCGGAGACGCCGGAGCAGCAGACCGGGCGCGGAGCGCAGCACCTGACCCCGATACCAGCGGTCAGCGCCTTGGCGGCCGAGCCGGGGGCGCTGGAAGTGGACGTACTCCTCATCGAGGTCTCCGACGAGCGTACCGCAGTCGGACGGGCGCTCGAGCCGTTGGAGGAGTGCTCGAGACCAGCGGGGCGGCCGGGGCGTTCCGGAGCGGTCCGAGTGGCCCGGCCCACCCGCGTCCCCGCTCACCCGGCCTCCTCGGCATGGGCTGCGGCGGCGTCGAGATCCACACCCTCCCACAGCCCGGCACGACCCGCCCGGGTCCGCTCGAGCGCATCCACGCCGGCCGGCAGCACCCGGAAGTACCGCCGGGCACGACCTCGTCGGGCATCGTTCCCCTCGACGAGCGAAGAGTCGACCAGCCCCTTCTTCTCCAGACGCTCGAGTGTGGCATACACCGCGCCGATCGAGACCGATCGGCCCGACCGCTCCACGATCTCCCGCCGCACCGTCATCCCGTACGCCTTGCCCCGACCCCGAAGCACCGCGAGCAGCACGAGCTCTTCGAAGGCGCCCAGCGATCCATCCCGTCCCATCCCGTCCTCCCGCATCGCGATTGGTTTCTACAATGTAGTGACTCATACAAAGTAGAAATGGTTGCCGCTATGCGCCATCCACGATCGGGTGCGCCCAAAGCGCCACCGCAAGGGGACCTCAGGGGTCGAGCTCCGCCTCGAAGACCTCCGTGACCCGCTCGAGCGCCTCGAACTCCTCCAGCGACCACACGTCGGCGAGGTCCGCAAAGCCGTCGGAGCTTTCCCCACCGAGGCAAAGGACTCGTCGCACCAGGTGGAGGAGCGTCTCTTCCGGCCCCAGCCCGGTACGCAGACCCTCGCGGCGCAACGCATCCGACTCCTGAGGGGTGAGGTCGAGGACCATGCGCGTGGATGCGTCGGGATCGGCTTCCGTCATCCGAGACTCGGCGGTGGAGAGGCAGGCGGCACCCCTCCACGGAGGCGGCCCGGGCGTGTCGGAGGGATGCCCCGATCGGCCGGCGGGCGGTCGTGGGGATGAACCGACCCACGACCGGCGCGAAGGAAGGTGCGAATCCATACCTTGATACCAGTTGCCCGTTCTTCCTGCTCGATCGGCCTACCCGCTCGTCGATCACCGGCCCCGCGGCCGGAGCGTTCGCCCCTTCCCACAGAGGAGACTCCCGTGCCCCACCGCCGCCCGATCCGGCGCACTCCGACCCTCGCCGCCACGCTCCTGCTTCTCGGCCTTCTCTCGACGGAGGACGCCACCGCGCAGGGCACCTTCGGCGTCCGCTTCGGCGCGGGTACCGACGTGACCGGCGGCATCGCGCTCGGCGGCACCGCGAACTACACGCTTCCTCAGTCGGCGGGCAACGCGCTCGAGCTCGGGCTGAACCTCTTCTACGGTTCGTTCGACGAGGAGAGCAACAACGGCTTCAACGACTACTTCGAGACGACGGACATCTTCGTCGTCGCGGCCATCGCCAACTACCTCTTCCGCCACTCCCTGGAGATCCCGGGGCCGTATTTCGTGGCAGGCGCCGGCGTGGGGGCCTTCAACGTGTCGTGGCGTGAGGAGAGTCCCACGGACACCTCACTCGGGTCACCGCTCCCGGGCGGCGGGAGCTTCCAGGAAGAGGATGGCACGACCGGCGGACTGATCCTCAACTTCGGGATCGGACATCGCTTCAACGAGGCGGCCGACTTGCGCTTCCAGGTGCCCACCTTCTTCCTGGGCGAAGGCGAGCAGCGCGAGTCGGCGGTCGTGCCGACCTTCGTCCTCTCGCTCGGCGTGAGCTTCTGATCCGGGCCCACCCGACCCACTGAGCAGGAGCGAGCGTTCGTGTCCCGGATCGGAGTCGTCGGCATCGGCTGGGTCGGCTCGTCCGTGGCGATGTCGACCCTTCAGCGCGGCGTCGCGGCGGAGCTCCTGCTCCACGACGTCCGCGCCGAGATCGCCGAAGGCGAAGCGATGGACCTCGACCACGGGTCGCTGTTCTACCGGACGGACGCCGACGTGCGCGCCGCAGGGCTCGACGAGATCGCCGAGCGCACGGATGCCGTCGTGCTGTGTGCGGGCCGTGGTGGGACGTCCGGTGAGAGTCGGCTCGAGCTGCTGCGCGACAACTACGCCCTGGCGACCGAGCTCGGGGCAGCGCTCTCGAAGTACGGCGGCGTCGTGGTCGTCGTCACGAACCCGGTCGACGTGCTCACACGGGTGATCGTCGAGAGCGCAGGCCTGCCCTCGTCGCGGGTGCTCGGCACGGGCACACTCCTGGACACGGCCCGCCTCCGCTACGAGCTCGCCACCGAGCTCGATCTGCACCCCCGCTCGATCCACGCGCAGGTCGTCGGCGAGCACGGCGACTCGTCGGTGTGCCTCTGGTCGACGGCCTCCATCGGAGGACGGGTGCTGCGCGCGGCCGAGGGCTGGTCGGCCGGACGCGAAGAGCAGATCGGCGAGCGGGTCCGCCGCGCCGCCTACGAGATCATCCGGCGCAAGGGCGCTACGAACCACGCGATCGGGCTCGCGACCGCACAATTGCTCGGAGCCGTCCTGCACGACGAGCGCCGCGTGTTGACGGTGTCCACGGTCCAGTCGGGCGCGGCCGGAATCGAGGGCGTCGCCCTTTCGCTCCCCACCGTCGTAGGCGAGGGAGGCGCGTGCTCCGTCATCGAGCCCGACCTGGACGAGGCCGAGCGCGACGGGCTCCACCGATCCGCCGAAGTGCTACGCTCGGCCATGGAGGACGCCCGCGGCGCGTAAGCGGACCGGCGCCGGCCGGTCCGCCCACGCGCCCGGTAGGTCACTTCGCGGTCAGCGCTCCGCCTGGACCGTGAAGACGAAGTCGTCGCGCACCACGTGGCCGTCGTCGCCGATGCCCCGCCACGCGACCGTGTAGGCGCCCGCCGAGAGCGTGTGGCCGACCTCGACCTCCATGAGCTTCGCGTCTTCTGCGCTGCGCACGGGCTCCCCGGTGTCGACCGCATCGCCGGCCGCGTCGATGAGCCGGATGCTCACCGAACCCTCCTGGGGGGCCTGGGTGAACCAGAGCTGCAGGTGCGCGGGCGAGGCCACCGTCGCATCGGCCGAGGGTAACGACCTGGCGAGCGTGAAGTGACGGGGCGCCCATGTGGCCGCGCCGGCGATCAGGGCGAGTGCGAACAGCGCGGGAGTACGGATCCGTGCGTGTTTCACGATGTGCGTATTCATGACTTGCTCCTCGAGCGAGGTGGGCGCCGAGGCGCCCCGAAGTGTCGGGACGGTCCGCGCGGAGACCCGCGCGGCCGGAACAATCAGACGGTGTCCATCCCGAGGAGCGGAGGAGCGTTGGGATACGGCTGGGCGTGGGGGCGCGGGCCGCGCGGAAGAGTGACGAGCGGTGCCGACGGCACATCAACAGCCGGCGGCGCCACCGAGGCACCGACCCACACCGGCGATCCCGCCGCGACGACCCCTCCCCCGGCGCACGCACCGATGCACGAGCACGGTCCGTGCTCCGAAGGCGCGCTTTCGTCGGAGCCCGGACGGTGGGCCGCGTGACCCCGGCTCGGCGCGTCCGACTCCGCCGTGGGCACATCGAGCTCATGGGCGAAGGTGTTCGTCGCGTCGTGGTGCGCACATCCCGCGGCGTTGTACGGCTCACCGAACCAGCCGCCGAAGAAGGCGGCGGTGAGCAGCGCCGAAGTCAGCGCCCCGCGGCGGTCACCCGGCGCGCGGGACATCGGTCGGGCCAGCATGGCGTTCGGCCGCTCCCGCTACGACCAGCTCAGGTTGTGGTTCACGATGGGGAGCGAGCGGATGCGCACGCCCGTCGCCTGGTGGATGGCGCCGCACAGCGCCGGGATCGCCGGGGGCAAAGCCGGTTCGCCGAGTCCGGTCGGATCGTTGTCCGACTCGAAGAAGCGGACCTCGACGCGCGGCGCCTCGTCGATGCGCAGCAGCGGGTACTCGTCGAAGTTGGCCTGCACGACCCGGCCGTCCCGAATGATGATCTCCTGACCGAGCGCATGTGAGATGCCCTCGATGCACGCGCCCTGCGCGTTGTTCATCGCGTTGAGCGGATTGATGATGTGACGTCCGACGTCAATCGCCGCCCAGATGTCGTCGACCCGGACGTCGCCCCCCGGCGTGACCGTGGCCTGGACGACCTCCGCAACGTAGCCGCGGTGGCTGTAGTGGAAGGCGATACCCTTGCCGGTCCCACGGGGTAGGCTTCCGCGCGTATCCCAGTCGGCCATGACCGCGACTTCGCGGAGCACCCGCGCCATACGCGGGGCGACCATCGCCGTGTCCTCCCCGGCGGCGGCCAGCAGGTCGAGGCGGAGCTGCAGCGGATCCACGCCCGCCTCCTCCGCGAGCTCGTCGATGAACGACTGGTAGACGAAGGCGAGCGCGTTGCTGCCCGGAGCACGCAGCGCACCGGTCGGCACGCCGAAGGGGATCAGGCTCGCGCCCATCTCCATGTTCGGCACACAGCCGGCCGGAAACTCCGAGTCCCGCACGCTCGCACTCGGCGCGAAGCGCTCGCCCGCGCCGAACGAGACGAAGTGATTCCGCCAGGCGACCACGCGGCCCTCGGCGTCGACGCCGCCCTCCAGACGGTGGAAGCCGCCCGGCCGGTAGAAGTCGTGCCGCATGTCGTCCTCGCGCGTCCAGAGCAGCTTGACCGGCGTGCCCTCGAGCTCCTGCGCGATGCGTGCGGCTTCGACGAGGTAGTCGTTCGTGAGGCGCCGGCCGAAGCCGCCGCCGATGCGCGTGAGGTGGAGCGTGATGTCCTCCTCGGCGATGCCGAGCGTCTCGGCCACGAGCCTGCGGCCTCCCTCGGGCGTCTGCGTCGGGGCCCACAGCTCGAGCCGGCCGTCGCGGAAGAGCGCGGTGGTGTTCTGCGGCTCAAGAGGTGCGTGCGAGATGAAGGGGTAGCTGTAGTGAGCGCTCACCGTGTGCGGAGCGGCCGCGAAGGCCGCAGCGAAGTCGCCGTCCGAGCGGAGCGACATCGTCGGCTCCTGCCCGAAGAGCTCCGCCGCCCGCGCGGCGTACCCCGCGCTGCTCTCGGACGCCGTCTCGCCCTCATCCCACTCCACCTGCAGGACGTTCTCGCGCGCCTGGTTCACCAGCCACCAGTTGTCACCCACGATCGCCACGCCGGAGAGGAGGCCCCGCAGATTCGTTCCGCCGTCGACGGTGAACGCGTGTCGGACGCCCTCGGCCGCCCGCACCTCGTCGAGGTTCGCGCCGCGCACATGGCCCGCGAAGACCGGGCACTTCTCGTAAACCGCGTAGAGCATCCCCTCGGTCTCGAAGTCGATCCCGAAGAGGGGTCGGCCCGTCACGATGTCGTCGATGTCGACGTTGGGAACCGGCGTGCCGATGATGTCGAACTCTTCGGGGCTCTTGAGCGCGACCGACTCGGGGTCGGGCGCTTCGAGGCCGGCCGCCGCCTCGGCGACCGCACCGTACGGGAGAGAGCGCCCGCTCGCGCGGTGGTGCACCACTCCGGCGTCCGTCTCGAGCTCGGATGCGTCCACGCCGAGCTCCGCAGCGGCCGCCTGGACGATGAGCGCGCGCGCCGCCGCACCCGTCTGACGCATCGACGTCCAGTGCATCGGGGTGGCGAGCGAGCCGCCCGCGAACTGACCCGAGTAGAGGTCGGTGTCGAGGTCGGCCTGCTGAACCGTGACCGCGGACCACGCCACGTCGAGCTCGTCGGCGATGATCATCGGGAGCATCGTCTTGACGCCCTGCCCGATCTCGGGGTTCTGCGACATGATCGTCACCGACCCGTCGGGATCGATGCGCACGTGTCCGTTGAGGAAGCCTTCCGGGGCCTCGAGCGTCGCCGCCCGCAGGCCGAACGCGTCGAAGTAGCTGGAGACGAGCAGGCCGCCGCCGGCCACGGCCGTGACGGTCAGGAAGTGCCGGCGGTCCATCGTCGCGGGGCTCATGCGCCCTCCCCGGAGCGGCGGCTCGCGGTGTCGTCGGATGCGATCGCCGCAGCCGCGCGGTGAATGCCCTCACGGATGCGGAGGTAGGTGCCACAGCGGCAGATGTTGCGCTGCATCGCGGTGTCGATGTCGTCGTCCGTCGGTGCCGGGTTGCGCTCGAGCAGCGCCGCGGCCGCCATGAGCTGGCCCGCCTGACAGTACCCGCACTGCGGCACGTCCAGGTCGCGCCACGCCTGCTGCAGCGGGTGCGTCCCGTCGGGCGACAGGCCCTCGATCGTGATCACGTCGTCGCCTTCGAGCGTCTCGAAGCGGACCTGGCAGGAGCGCGTCGTGCGGCCGTTGACGTGCACCGTGCACGCCCCGCACTGCGAGATCCCGCAGCCGAACTTGGTGCCCTTGAGCCCCAGCATGTCGCGCAGGACCCACAGGAGCGGCATGTCGTCGGGCGCTTCGACCGTGGTCTCGGCCCCGTTGAGCGTGAAGGTGACGGTCGCCACGAGAGATCCCTCCTCCGCGAGGTGCGGTCGACTTCGACGGTGTTTGCAGCGGATGGCGTCGCGACGTAGGACGATCGCGACGGGGCGGTTGTTCCGTGCTCGCTACAGAATAAGGGGTGCGGGGCGAGCAGGCACGAGTGGGGCGGCAGCCGCCGGGGTCGGCAGCCCCCGTCAGCCCATCGCGGCAGCCAGCGCGCGGTCGTACGTCATCACCCGCTCGACGCCCCGGCGGGTGCAGCAGGCCACGTGAACGAGATCACGGGCGGAGAGCCCCGGGTGCTCGGCGGTCAACGCACGGGCCAACCGCACGTCCTCCTCCTCCAGTGGCCAGACGTCGTCGACGCACCCCTCCACCAGCGTCGTCGCCGCGTCGAGGGTCGCCGGCCGGCCGACCGCGAGATACGCGTGCAGGAGCTCCTGCAGCACCTCCGCCGACGTCACTAGTGCGTCGCCGGCTTCGATCGCCTCGAAAAGGAGCGCCCGCGCGGGCCCGCGCAGGGGGTGCTCTCCACCCACCGCGTACATGAAGACGTTCGTGTCGACGAAGGTCACGTCGGCTCGAGCCCGGCCGTTCGCGAGGTGGCGATGATGCGCTTCTGCTCACCCCAGTCCGGCTCGCGCCCCGTCTCCCTCGCGTCGCACGCCTCGAAGAAGCGCTCGAGGGCAGCCGCATCACGGAGATCCGGCCGGTCCTCCGCGCGACGCAGTCGCTCCTCGGCGGCCGCCCGAAGCCACGCGCCGAGCGACTTCCCCTCCCGCTCCGCCTGCCGGCGGTACCGCGCCTTGTCGGCCTCGTCGATCACGAGGTGGATCCGGGTGCTCATGCTTCAATCTACACATCAAGTATGTGTATGGGTATGTCTCATACACATTCCCGAGAGCCATCGTGAAGCCCGGCGAACTCAGTCTCCCCCCGAGTCCAGCGTACTGCTGGACAAATTCAACGGTGTCGACCATGCCGCCCTTCGAGCCGTCAGAACACCGCGTGCTCCCCGCGGTCGTCCTCCACCTCCCCGGCGAGGCGGCGACGGTAGTGCTCGACGAGTGTGCGGGAGCCGTACTCGGGTGTGGCGTCGGCGTCGTACCGGTCCGCCACAGGATCCCAGACGAGCATCGACTCGGTGGCGTAGTAGTGCCCGATCCGTGCCATCTCCGCCCGGTCGGCGAGGGGCTGAACCAAGCGACCCACCGAGCCGAGCACCCCGGCGGCCACCGAGAGCAGCGCAGGCGGGACGGAGCGGAACCGGGGCGGACGGCCCGCCGCCGCGAAGATCAGCTCTCCCTGGTCCCGCGGCGTGAGGGCCGGACCCGGACCGCCGATCGGCAGGATCCGGTCGTGCCGATCCCGGTCCTCGAGGCAGTCGGCCAGGTACTCGGCAAGATCCTCCGCGGCAATCGGCTTGCACGCGGTGAGCGCCCCGTCGCCGAAGACGAGGAAGGGCCGGCCCGCGCGGACGCGCTCGATCTGCCCGGAGAGCGACTTGAAGAAGGCTGTCGGCCGCACGATGGACCACGTCAGACTCGAGCCGGCCAGCGCGTGCTCGAACGCCCGCTTCGCGTGCTGGAACGCGAGCCTCGGCTTCTGGACGCAGATCGCGGACAGCAGCACGAAGTGCCCGACCCCCGACTCGCCGGCGCCGTCGAGGACCGCCCGATGCGCGTCGTGGTCGACCGCCCAGGCGTCCCTCGGCACCCCGGTCCGGGACGCCATGCACGACATCACCGCGTCGAAGCGCTCACCCCGGAAGCCTTCGCGCGCGACGGAGGCGGGGTCGAGGACGTCGCCGCGGCGGAGCTCGATCCGGCCCGCAGATCCGTCCGCTCCCGCGAACGCGACCGCCCCGGCAAGCCCTGCGCCCGGCGACGACAAGGAGGGCGCGGAGATGGGGCGGCGGCGCCCGAAGCACACCACGTCGTGCCCCCGCGCCGCGAGCTCGCGCAGCGTCGCCCGACCGATCGTGCCGGTTGCTCCGAGCATGAAGATGCGGGCCAGGTCGTCTTCCTCTCGTCCCGGGTCTTCGAAGCAAGCGCGCCTCGATTCCGTAGGGAAAGGTGCGACACACGACGTCGCGTCACGAGGAGGGGGGATGAAGATGCGGTGGATTCCGATGCTCACGGTGGTACTCGTCGGCTGCGGTGACTTCGTGGACGACGAGGGCAGGACGAGCTTCCGGCAGGTGGCGGAGGGGCTCCAGACGTTCGGCGACCGGGTGGCGGAGATGGGCGAGGCGCTCGAACGCGACGCCGACGTCGCAGCCGTACCGTGGCGGGAGCTGGCGAACGTCCTTCCTTCCGAGGTCGAGGATGCCCCGCTCGGCGACGTCGACGGCGAGGACGCCACGGACCGCAGCGGCGCCGGCTTCTCGATGGTCGGAGGACGCTACGCGATCGACGGCGACACCCTCTTCGTCGGCGTGGCCGACCTGGGTGCGCTGCGCGGCGGCGCGGAGCTCGCCCTGCGCTGGGTCGCTCCCGCCTTCACCGACGGGGAGCTGGAGGGCGAGGTCGAGGAGATCCGTGTCGGCGGCTATCCTGCGATCCGGGTTCGCGACGACCACGACGGGGGCATGCTGTTCGCCGTGCTGATCGAGGGACGCTTCGCGGTGGTCGCCGGGGCGGAGGACGATCGGCACGAGCGCCTCGTGCGGCAGGCCATCGACGAAGTCGACACGCGCACGCTGCGCCGGTGGCGGGAGTACGGGACCGGGTAGGCTCCGATCCCCTTGCCGCCCCCATCGGGCGGGCGCCATCCTCACTGGGTCGCCTCCTGAGGGTCCCGTCCTGCCGCCCGATGCGCTCCACGTCTCTGCGATCCACACCCTCGCGCTCCACCTCCCCGCGACGCTGCACACGGCCGCGATCCACAGCCGCTTTTTCGCTGGGCGCCCTCCTCTCGCTGCTCGCCGCGGCGTGTGGTACCCCCCAGGATACACCCTCAGACACCCCGTACGTGCCCGGCCCCGGCGACGCCTGGGAGACCCGCGCTCCCGCCGAAGTCGGCATGGACCCGGCCGGAGTGCAGGCGGCGGTCGACTACGCGCTCGCCCACGAGACCACGCAGATTCCCGACGATCCGGGCGCCTACCTGCGGGACCGCTTCGAGGGGCTGCCGCATCAGGAGATCGTCGGGCCGACGAAGGAGCGCGGCGGGGTGAACGGCGTCATCCTGCGGCACGGCTACATCGTGGCCGAGTGGGGTGACACCGACCGCGAGGACATGACCTTCTCGGTCACCAAGTCGTATCTGTCGACGGTCGCGGGCCTCGCGTGGGACGACGGGCTGATCGAGGACCTCGACGACCCGATCGGCGCGTATGTCACCGATGGCACCTTCGCCTCGGAGCACAACGCCGACATCACCTGGCACCACCTGCTGCAGCAGACGAGCGAGTGGGAGGGCACCCTCTTCGGCAAACCCGACCTCGCCGATCGCAGGCGCGGGATCGACCGCGAGCTCCGGGCGCCCGGAACGTTCTGGGAGTACAACGACGTCCGGTTCAACCTGATGGCGTATTCACTGCTACACCTCTTCCGTCGCCCGCTCCCCGAGGTTTTGAAGGAGCGGATCATGGATCCGATCGGGGCTTCGCCGGAATGGCGCTGGCACGGCTACGAGACGTCGTGGGTCGAGATCGACGGCGAGCGCATGCAGTCGGTGAGCGGCGGCGGCCACTGGGGCGGTGGCTTCATCATCGACACGCACGACCACGCGCGCTTCGGCCTCCTCGCGCTGCGCGACGGCGTGTGGGGCGACCGGCGGCTCGTCTCGAGTGAGTGGTTGGAGCGCGCCACGACGCCGACTGAGATCCAGCCGAACTACGGCTACATGTGGTGGCTGAACACCGGCCGCGAGCAGCTCCCGTCCGCGCCGACCTCGGCCTTCTACGCCAACGGCGCGGGCTCGACGAACATCATCTACGTCGATCGCGAGCACGACCTCGTGACCGTCACGCGCTGGCTCGACGGGCCGGAGCACGTCGACGAGTTCCTGCGGCTGGTGCTCCGCTCGATCGAGGAGTGAGGACCCCCGACGAGCTCGTCGCGCTCCAAGAGACGCTGTACACGTCCCGCAATCCGACGCGTCGGTGGCTGCACGTCACACGCAGGGAGTGGGTGGAGGCGGCCATCGCGGACGCCGGTGCGGGCGAGGCCGCGCTCGAGGTCGGGCCGGGCTCGGGCGTCTACATGCCCGCGCTGCGGGCGGCGTTCACCGAGGTCGCGGCCATCGACGTCGAGCCGGCGCACCTCGAGCATGTCGCGGACCGGTACCCGGACGTGCACACGGTGCTCGGCGATGTCACGGCCCCTCCCGACGGGCTGGGTCCGTTCGACCTGATTCTCTGCTCGGAGGTCGTCGAGCACATCCCGGACTCGGCCGCGGCACTGCGCGGGATCGCGTCGATGCTCTCGCCTGGGGGGACGCTCATCCTGTCGACGCCGCAACGCTACAGCCCGCTCGAGGTCGCTTCGAAGGTGGCGTTCCTGCCCGGGATCGTCTCGCTCGTCCGGGCGGTGTACCGCGAGCCGGTGCTCGAGCAAGGGCATATCAACCTCATGACCCGGGAGACCGTTCGCCGTCAGATCCGCGCGGCGGGCTTCCGGGTCGAGCGCGAGTTCCTGAGCGGAATGTACCTGCCGTTCGTCGCCGAGTTCGGCGGCCGGCCGGGCCTCCGGCTCGAGCAGGCGCTGGAGCGGTTGCTGCGCGGCTCGCCGCTGTCGTGGCTTCTCTGGACGCAGTACTACGTGGCGAAGCGGGCGGGGTAGCGACGCGAGCTACGGGATGCGGCGCTCGCCCCACTCGATCAGCTCGAGCCCGCCGGTTTCCCGGACCAGGTAGAGCGGACGCCGCTGGGTCTCCACGTAGATGCGACCGACGTACTCGCCGATCGCGCCGAGCATCAGGATCTGCACGCCGCCGAGGAAGAGTACCCCGGTCACGAGAAAGGCGTAGCCGGGGATGTCGATGCCGAGGAAGAGGCGGTTGAAGACGATCCACACGGTCCCGGCCGCAGCCAGGAGCGTGACCGTGAGGCCGAGCAGGCTCACGAAGCGGAGCGGGAGCGCGCTGAAGCCGGTGAGCGCGTCCACGGCGAGCACGACGAGCTTGCCGAAGTCGTACTTGGTGGTGCCTCCGTGCCGCGCGGCCCGACGGTACTCGACGGACGTCGCCCGAAAGCCCGTCCACGCGATCATGCCGCGGACGAAGCGGTTGCGCTCGGGCATGCGCAGGAACGCCTCGACGACCGGTCGCGCCATGAGCCGGAAGTCGCCCGTGTCCGCCGGGAAGTCGAAGTGCACGACCATCCGCATGAT
>JANQME010000030.1 GCA_028280205.1 Longimicrobiales bacterium | reverse complement strand
ACGGCTCATGGACGCCCTCGACGCGGCGCAGGCGGCGGGTGGGGACGCACGCGGGATGCAGTCGGGCGCGATCCTCGTCGTGGCGCCGCGCGTACGCGGAGGGTTCAGCGACCGGGTGGTGGACATCCGGGTCGACGATCACCGTCAGCCCCTCGCCGAGCTGCGACGGATCCTGGACCTGCAACGCTCCGGCGAGATGCTGCGCGATGTCCGTGCCCTCGCGAGCTCCGGCCGGCTGGACGAGGCGCTCGAGGCTGCGGAGGCCGCGCGCGACAAGTCACCGGACAACGACAACGCGTGGGTGGCCCTCGCCGACGTGCACCTCCGCCGCGGCGACGAGGCATCGGCGCTCGAGGCGCTCACCCGTGCGGTGGAGCTGAACCCGGGGCGCCGAACGACGCTGCCGCGTGACGGAAACTTCGAGAGTCTCCACGACGATCCGGACTTCCTGCGGATCGTGGGTTGAGAGTGGCGCCGGGTCGGATGCGCACGTTCGGGGGCGACCGACAGTGCGGTGTGCTTGGGCGCGCGGAGTCCGCCGTCTCCGTCAGGAGAGCAGCGGTGGCGTCCCCAGGCGCTCGCGTCCGGTGCCCAAGAGTCGCTCCGCGGCGAGCGCGACGCCGAGCAGGGCCTCGTCCTCGTCCGCGCGGCCCACGAGCTGCAGACCCACGGGCATGCCGACCTCATCGCGTCCTACCGGGATCGAGATGGCGCACAGCCCGAGCATGTTGACCGGGCACGTCGGCCGCAGCGTGGCGCGATTGACCTCGGCGTAGCGCTCCAGATCCTCCTCCAGCCCGGCGACCGGGGGCGGGGTGAGGAGGTTGGCCGGGAGGGCGAGTACGTCCGCTTGCTCGAACAGCGTGTCGGCGAGCGCCGCGAGGCGTCGGTGGCGCGCGATTGCGTCGCGGTACTCCTCACCCTCCAGCGAGAGCGGGTTGCGTAGCCGCGACCCGACGGTGGGGTGGAGCGACTCGAGCCACTCCGGGAGCTCGGCGGACAGCCAGGCGTGCACCTCCGCCTTCGCGATCCCGCCGTTCATGTAGTGGTCGTGTGCATCGTCGACGAGCGCTCCGCTCGGGCGGGTGAGGTCGGCGCCGGCGACGCCCAGGTCGGCGACGGCGGCGAGCTGGACGGCCGCGACGTCGGACTGGCAGTCCGCCCAGATCCGACACTCTGGGACGCCGACGCGTACGCCGTCGAGCGTCGTGGTCTCGAGCGCCTCGAGCATCGCAGCCGGGTCACCCGCCGTCGGATTCGCGCACGCGAAGAACCAGACCGCGTCCCGTACCGTGCGGGTGAGCGCGCCCGTGCTGTCGAAGGTGCTGCTCAGACGGGTGACGCCCTCTGTGGGGAGCCGTCGCTTCGTGGGCTTGTGCCCGACCACCCCGGTGAACCCGGCCGGGATACGAATCGAGCCGCCGGTGTCCGAGCCGAGCGCGAGCATCGCCGAACCCTCCCACAGGCTCACGCCGGCGCCGCACGACGAGCCCCCGGGGATGCGGGCCGTTTCGGCGTCCCACGGGTTGCGGGGTGTTCCCCAATGCGGGTTGACGCCAACCCCCCCGTATGCGAACTCGACCGTATGGGTCTTTCCCGTGAAGACCGCCCCGCCGGAGCGGAGGTGTCCGACGAGCGCGCCGTCCCGGGACCATTCGGGCTCGGGGAGCCGGCGCGCGGAACCCGCGAAGGTGGGCATCCCGTCGACCGCGTACAGGTCCTTCACCGACACCGGGATCCCGCAGAGCGGGGGCGGGTTCCGCCCGTCCGCGGCCGCGCGGGTGAGCAGCGCGTCGGCCGCTTCGGCTCCACGACGTAGGCCGTCCTCGTCGAAGTGCCGGTACGCGTGCAGGACTTCGCCGAGTGCCCGGTGGCGCGCGAGGGCGGCCTCCGCGAGTTCCACCGCGGAGACGGCACCGGAGCGGAGGGCTGCGTGCGCGTCCTCCAGCGAGCCTTCGAGAACCGCCTCGGCGGATGCGGTCAGCGGTAGTTCCCGAACATGAGCTCCAGTCCGTAGTCCTTCGGCCGCAGGAAGGCGATCACCTCCTGCAGCTCGTCGCGCGACGGAGACGTCACGCGCAGCTCCTCACCCTGGATCTGCACCTGGACCTTCTTGAAGCCGGCGCTCTTGATGTCCTTCTGGATCGACTTCGCCGTCTCCTGGTCGATCCCGCTCTTGAGCGACACCACGGTGCGAGCCCGACCCAGGGAACCGATCTCGACGGAGCCCTCGTGCACGTTCTTGAGCGGCACGCTCCGCCGGGAGAGCTTCTCGCGCAGGACGCCCAGCAGTTGGGTGAGGCGATACTCGTCGTCGGCTTCGAGCCTCACCGCACCGGCCTCGCGGTCCAGCTCGAGCGAGCAGTCCGTGCCCTTGAAGTCGTACCGGGTCCGGATCTCCTTGATCGACTGGTTGACCGCGTTGTCGACCTCCTGCATGTCGACCGAGGTCGTGATGTCGAAAGACTGCTTCTTCGCCATGCTCAGCGGCCCCCGCTGAGCGCCGTGCGCAGCCCGAGACGGAACTCCCAGATGTCCGAGGCTGAGTCCATGAAGCTCCAGCCGAGCTCGAAGTAGGGGCGCAGCGCGGAGCTCGTCTGGTACGAGCTCCCGAGCAGGACGGCGAAGCCCCACGAGTCACCGGAGAAGTCGATCCCGCCTGAAGAGCCGTTCACATCCACGTACTTCGCGCCCACGCCCGCGTACGGTCGGACCTGGTTCGAAAGCGGCTGGACACCCACGAGCATGGCCTGGGTACCCCACGCATCGCACTCGGAGCCGCTGCAGCTCGGGAAGTAGAAGGTGCCGCTCACGTCCAGCCCGAGGTCGAGGTCGCCGGCCGTCTGGCGGAAGAACGTCACGGATCCTCCGATTCCCGGAGAGACGTCCCCCACGTCCGCGAGTGTGCCGTGGAGCCCCAGCAGGACCTGGGCATCCGCCGCCGGCACCGCGATGGAGGCGATCGCGACAGCGGCAAGAAGTGCGCGGCGGATGATCTTCATACCGGTGTTCCTCGAGCGAGGGACCGAAGGGCCCCATGGTCGGCTGGCACGAATGCTGAAAGGTAGTCGCATGTCGCGTATCCGGAATCGCGTGCCGGGCGGCTCTGAAGGTTTTCGTTGCGCTCTATCCCGGGATGCGGTTTTTTTACGTAAACATCTGTTTCCAAATGGAGGAATTCACATGCGGCGTATCGTGTTCGTACTCGGCGCGCTTCTGGCTCTCGGTGTCGCTGCGAGTCCGGCAGACGCGCAGATCAGGTTCGGTGTCCACGGAGACGTGATTGCCGCCGGCTTCGGAGATCTCGAGGACTTCGCCGACGGCGACTTCAACCTGAACGGCGACTTCGGGATCGGCGGTCGCCTCGCCTTCTCGCCGCCGGCGCTCCCGATCGCCGTCTATGGCGATCTGACCTACTTTTTCCCGGACTGTGGCGAGTCCGGCGACTGCTCGTACTGGACGGCCGGGATCGGCGGCCAGTTCGGTCTGCCGCTTCCCATGGTCCGACCCTACGTCCTGGGTGGCTGGCAGTGGCAGAGCTTCGACCTCGACGCCGTCGGCTTCGAGAGCAGCACCGAGAACAACCCCTTCGTCGGTCTGGGCGTGGAATTCGGCATGCTCGCGGGCCTTTTCGTCGAGGGTCAGTGGGAGTTCACCGACTCCTTCGAGGACACGAACTTCGACGTCACCCCGTTCGTTCTGCGCGCCGGAGTCCAGTTCGGCAACTGAGTCACGCACCACCCGGGCCGTCTTCAGGCCCGTTCGGAGGGGGATCGCCATCGGCGGTCCCCCTTCTTCGCGTCCAGGTCGTACAACACGGGGACCACGGGCGCCTCTCCTTCGAGCGCGTGGACAACTGAAACCCTGACGCGGACCCCGCGTACACCACGGTCCGTGGGGTCCCGCATAGGGCCCCCGCGGACCGCCTTTTCGAGTCCCGATGGATTGGCACGAGGAACGCGCAATCGCTCGGGGCAATCGATACAGCTCGATTCGGAGGGTAGACGGATGGGGGGGAGTTCGACAGCACAGAGAGTCGTGCTCGGGACCGCGGTCGCGCTGCTCGCCGTTGCGGGCAGCGCATGCTACCCGGGCTCGATCAGCGATATCGGGGAGGCCGACCTCGTCTTTACGGCCTTCGATCCGGAGTTCGCCTTCACAACCGGCACGTTCGTCTTGCCCGATTCGATCGTTCGGGCGGGCGACGGCGACGAAGACGACATCAACCGTGAGTTCGACGACCAGATCCTGGACGAGGTCGCGGATCAGCTCATCGCGCTCGGCTACACGCGCATCGACGAGACCTCTCCCACACCGCCCGACTTCGTCTTCTTCGTCGGCGCCAACTCCAGCACCTTCAACTGGTGGGTGCCGGGTGGCTGGTGGGGCTGGTGGGGCTGGTATCCGGGGTGGGGCGACTGGTACCCGGGCTGGGGCCCGGGCTACGGACCGGGATACTCCTGGTATCCGGGCTTCAGGGGAAGCTACGCGACGGGTTCGCTCTTCATCGGGATGATCGATGTCGGCCGGCCGGCGGTGGGCACCGAGCTCGCCGCGGTCTGGGGCGGTGTGATCAACGGCCTTCTCTCGGGCCGCGACGAAACGACCGCCGCACGGGCGCTCGACCTGATCGACCAGGTCTTCGAACAGTCCCCCTACCTTGGCGGATAAGGAGCGAACCATGAACTACCGCAAGGCTCTCTGCGGCGTCTTGGCGATCGCCCTCGCCGCCGCTCTGACTCGGCCGGTCCACGCGCAGCGTGCTGGCCGCTGGATGTGGAGCGCCAAGTATTCCACGGTGCTCGGCATCGGGGACACGAGTGACTTCGCCGGGGGCTTCTCCTGGCGTGGGGCCACCTTCGACGTCGAGCGCGGCCTCAACGAGAACGCGACGGTCGGAATCACCTTCGGCTGGCACGTGCTCGACGAGAAGACCGCGGGCACCGAGCAGTTCGATGCGGCCACGATCAGCGGGACCGCCTTCCGCTACGTGAACTCGGTGCCGCTCCTGCTCACCGGCAACTTCTTCTTCGGCGATCGGGGCAGCACTCGTCCGTACATCGGCGCCGGAGCGGGCACGTACTGGATCGAAAACCGCACCGAAGCCGGCGTGTTCCTCGTTGAGCGCTCGAACTGGCACTTCGGCTTGCTGGGTGAAGCGGGGATCGTGATCCCCCGGCCTGGTGGCACGAGCCTCACGCTGAACGCGGCGTACAACTGGGGTCTCGAGGCGGACGACATCGAGCGGCGGTACTGGACGTTTTCGCTGGGGTACAGCGTCGGACGCTGAAGCGCTCGAGGTATATCAGTACCTACATACAGCTACCAGAGCGTGTCGTGAGAGCAGCTAGATCCGCGCCTGGACCGTATACAGCTTGTGGTACCGTCCCTCGAGCGTCATGAGCTCCTCGTGCCGGCCGCGCTCGACGATCTGCCCGCTCTCGATCACCAGGATCAGGTCGGCCCGCTGGATGGTGGACAGCCGGTGGGCGATGACGATCGTCGTGCGGCCCTCGAGCAGATCGTCGAGGCTCTGCTGGATGAGCGCCTCGCTCTCGGTGTCGAGGCTGGAGGTGGCCTCGTCGAGGAGCAGGAGGCGTGGGTCGGCCAGTAGGGCGCGGGCGATCGTGACGCGCTGCTTCTGACCTCCCGAGAGCTTCACGCCCCGCTCGCCGATGATCGTGTCGAGCCCGTCGGGGAATCGGTCCGAGAACTCGGTCACGTACGCCTTCTCCGCGGCGTCCACGATCTGCTCGTCGGTCGCGTCGGGTCGGGCGAAACGGAGATTCTCCCTGATCGTGCCGTCGAAGAGGAAGTCGTCCTGGAAGACCAGGCCGAGCTGCCGACGGTAGCTCGCCAGCTTCACCTTCCGCAGGTCGATGTCGTCCACGAGCACACGGCCGCAGTCGGGGGTCAGGAAGGTCGCGGCCAACCCGGCCATCGTGGACTTGCCCGATCCCGAGCTGCCCACCAGCGCGACCACCATGCCGGGTGAAGCCTCGAAGGAGATGCCGCGCAGGACCGGCTTGTCCTCCTCGTACTGGAAGTGCACGTCCTCGAAGACCAGGTGACCCGTGATCTCCGGCATCTCGATCGTACGCTCCGGGTCGTCGTCCTCCTGCTTCCAGCCGAGCACCTCCGAAGTCCGGTCGAGCCCGGCGAACGCCTCCGTCATCTGCGTGCCGATGTTCGCCATCTGGATGACCGGCGCGATCATGAAGCCGAGGAACAGGATGAAGGAGACGAGCTCGCCTTCGGTGAGCCGGCCCTGACCGATCAGCCAGGTTCCGTAGCCCAGGATCAGCACGCTCGCCATCCCCATGAAGAAGGTCCCGAGGCTCGTGACGAGGCTCGAGGTGGTCAGCGTGGTCCTCACGTTGTCGAAGATCCGCATCACGCCGGCGTGGAAGATCTCCGACTCCTTCTCGACGGCGTGGAAGCCCTTGATGATTCGGATGCCGCCGAGTGCCTCCGTGAGCCGTCCGGTGACCTCGGCGCGGATCTTCCCCCGCTCGCGGAACGCCGGACGCAGGGTCTGGAAGGCGCGCGTCGACACGAAGCCGAACGCTCCGAGCGGTACCAGCGCCAGGCCGGTCATGACCGGGTCGATGTTCACGAGGAAGGCGAAGGCGATGACCGCGGTGATCGTCCCACCCACGAGCTGCACCAGCCCGGTCCCGACCAGATTCCGCACGCCCTCCACGTCGTCCATGATGCGCGAGACGAGCTCGCCGGACTTCGTGTTGTCGAAGACGCGCACCGGGAGCTGCAGCACGTGCGTCTGCACCTGCGAGCGCAGATTCGCGATGAGGTTCTGCGCCTCGACGCTGAGCAGCATGGTGAGGGCGTAGGAGGTGGCCGCCTGCAGAGCGATCGCGACCGCCAGGCCGCCGAGAAGCCCCTGCGGTCCGAGCCCGAACGGCATCGCCACCTCCGCCCCGGCGGGCGTGTCCGAGAAGAGCGAGGCCGCTCCGTCCACGAGGTAGCGCGAGATCGCCGGCAGAACGAGGCCCGAGAGCCGATTGATCACGATGAGGACGAGCCCGAGGGCGATCAGCCCCCTGCGCGGCCAGATGATCTCCTCGAAGGCGTTCCGCAGGCTCGCGCCCGTGATCTTCTTCTTCGGCGGACTCGACATGGTCGCGGAAGATAAGCGAAGAGCGGACCCGCATGATGACGGGACGCCTCGATCGACCCGTCATCACCCCCCGGGCGACGGCTCTCCGTGCCAGCCCGGGAGGGTCAGCTCGAACTCGGTGCCCGCACCGTGGCGGCTCCTCATGAGAAGCGCTCCGCCGTTGACCATCGCGACCCTGCGAGCCAGGGCGAGCCCCATGCCGTTGCCGGGGTACGCCGTGGACGGGTGCAACCGTCGAAAGATGCCCCAGACCTCGTGCCGCTGGTCCGAGGGGATCCCTATTCCGTTGTCCCTGATCCCCGTGATCACGCGCCCGTCCCGGTGGCGCGCGGTGACGGTCAACTCGAGGGGATCGGGGCCACAGAACTTCCTCGCGTTGTCGATGAGCGCCCGACATGCGATCTCGAGCTCGGACGCGACCCCGAGGACCCGCGGGAGACTCCTCGGCATGTCGAACGAGACCTCCGCGTCCGCGGGAATCAGCTCGTCGACGGCGCTCCGGAGCATGGCCTCGAGGTCCACGGGCTCCACGCGGTGGTCGGTACGCCCGATCCTCGACAAGGTCCCCAGGTCGGCGATCATCGACGCCAACCGATCGGCTCCGGTTCGGACGAAGTGGAGATACTCCGCCGGCTCTCCGGAGAGACGCTCTCCGAGCTCGTCTGCGAGCAGGGCGGTGAAGGCCCGCACGGCGCGCACCGGTTCCTGAAGGTCGTGGGCAGCCCGGTCCACGAAGTCCTGCAGGTCGCCGCCGTAGGCGATCAGCCGCTCCCGTTCGAAGCTGTGCAAGTGACCGGTCCGAGCGTCGAGGTCGCTGTCGGATGATGCGTTCGTTGGCTCGCCGAGGTGGTACTGCGCGCCGACGAGCCACTCCACCTCACCGGAGGGCGCACGGAGCGTGTCACCGACGAGGAGAGTCGGAAGCAGCTCGTGGTCGTCGACGACGTAGTCGAAAACCACCCGGAACGGGCCTCCTTCCAGGGCCTGCCGCTCGAGCAGGCGGCGGACTCGCCCCCGGTCGACCGAGCACAGGGTGGCGACCCACGTCTCCAATTCGCGGAGAGGGGCTGTCGGGCCGGCGGCGATCCGCCTCCTCGTCCGCGCAGAAAGGTGACACGTGCCGGTTTCCGGCTGCCAGGCCCAGAGCCCGTCCGAGAAAACCGCCAGCCTGCGCGGAAATCGACCGAACAGGCGAGTGGAGAGGATCGGGTCACTGCTTTCCTCGTCCCGCCTCATGTTGCTGCGCCGGTAGGAAGGAGCGTCGAGGTGGCGGAGGCCGTCGGATCCATGTTACTTCCGAACGCGGGTTGGCCCTCTCCTCCCCGGGGTGCCGGCCACTTCCTTGATTCTTGCGCGAGGGGGAGTATGGCAGCGTCTATGACCGGTCCGGACCGGGCCAGGTGGCGCTCGTGAGGGCTGCCGCGGACCGCCGAAGGGCTGAGCGTCCAAACCCGCTGAAGATTCTTCTCATCGAGGACGACCCGGCGGATGCGCGCCTGGTGGAGGCGGCGCTGACGAGGACCATGGGGGGGGTCGACCTTCACGTCGCCCCCACGCTCGCGGTTGCTCGAAACAGCATCGAGGAGGTGCAGCCGGACGTCGTCCTGCTCGACCTCGGACTTCCGGATGCCCGTGGTCTCGATGCGCTCACCGGGCTCAGATCGGAGTTGTACGAGATCCCGGTGATCGTCGTCTCGGGAGACGATGACGAACGTCGGGCGATCGAGGCGATGGAGATGGGGGCTCAGGACTACGTCCTCAAGACGGAGCTCACGGGCCGAATGCTCGCCCGTTCGATCCGCTACGCCCTCGAACGCAAGCGCATCGAGAAGGAGCTCCTGACGGCCGCTCGTTACGACCCGGTTACGGGGCTCGTCAACCGGTCGTTCTTTCTCGGTCTCCTCGAGTATTCGCTCGGTCGCTCGGAGCGGGACGAGCGCCCCGTGCACGTCCTCTTTCTCGACCTCGATCATTTCAAGAAGGTCAACGACTCGCTCGGACACGCCGCCGGGGACGAGCTCCTGAGGCGAGTCGCCGGGCGCTTGCGCAGGGTGGTTCGAAACAGCGACGTCGTCGCCCGGCTGGGCGGCGACGAGTTCATGATCCTCATGGAGGATGTGGAAGCCGGTGCGGTCGCGAACGTCGCCGAGAAGGTCATCGACACCATGGGGAAACCCTTCACCCTGAGCGGTTGCGAGGTCTTCGTTTCGTTCAGCATCGGTGTGGCCGGGAACGTGGGCGACTCGGCGGACGCCGAAACCCTCGTCAAGCATGCCGACACGGCCATGTATCGAGCCAAGGAGGGAGGCCGAAACCGCGTCGAGTTCTTCACGGACGAGATGAACGTGTCGGTGCGCCGAGCCTTCGACCTGGAGATGAGGCTGCGCGTCGGACTCCGGCAGCGACAGTTCGAGCTCTACTACCAACCGATCGTCGCTCAGGGGAGCCACGAGTTGATCACGCTCGAGGCGCTGCTCCGCTGGTGTCCCGACGACCGGGTCGACTGCCTTCCACCCGACCGGTTCCTCTCGGTCCTGGAGCAGACCGGGATCATCCGGGAGGTGGGCGACTGGGCGATCGGGGTGGCATGCGCGCACGGTCGACGGTGGCGCTCCGAACTCGGCCTGGACCTGCGGGTCGCCGTCAACGTGTCGCCGCGCCAGATCGCGGGGCGGGACTTCGCGGACCGCCTCGAGAGCATACTGGATCGAAGCGGACTTCCTCCGGAAGGTCTCGAGCTCGAGATCACGGAAGATGTCCTGCTCGAGCGCACTCGTGGGAATCTCCAGACGCTGAGCGATGTCCGCTCGCTCGGCGTTGCCGTCGCCATCGACGACTTCGGGACCGGCTACTCGTCGCTCGGATATCTCACGTCGTTCCCGTTCGACACCCTGAAGATCGACCGCGCGTTCGTCTCGAAGCTCGAGCACAGTCGGCAGGACGAGGTCATCGCGGCGGGCATCATCGGCATGGCGAACGATCTCGGGCGGAAGACGGTCGCGGAGGGTGTGGAGACCGTTCCGCAGCTCGACACGCTCAGTGAGATGGGATGTGCCGCTGCGCAGGGTTTCCTCTTCGGCCGGCCCATGCCCAGCGACCGCATCGACGAACTGCTCGAGCAGCTTCCTCGGACGGCCGATGGCAGACTCCAATGGGCCCGCTCGTCTCGCGTGGTATGACGCTCGCGACTCCCCTCGGAGTGCGTTCACGCACTCAGTCGTGGAAAGTGGCGCGCGACGATCCCACGGACATCGTCGAGTGTGAGTGGCTTGGGCGTGTACATGCTCACGATCTTGAAGCGTTTCGCGCGCTCGATGTCCCGTTGGCTCTGAGAGGTTGAGAGCATGCCGACGACCACCGTGGGCTCGGCGTAGCGCTCCTCGAAACGCTCGAGGAACTCCCATCCGTCCATCACGGGCATGTTGATGTCGAGGAGGATGAGGTCCGGGAAGTCGCCTCGCCCCTCGCCCCTCTCGTCGCTCAACGCGGAGAGCAGATCGAGAGCGGCGGCACCGTGTTCGGCCACGGACAGACGGCGTGCGATTCCGGCTTCGTGCAGCACGATCTGATGCAGGTGGTTGTCGGCTTCGGAGTCGTCGACGAGCAGGACGTGAATCACGGGTCGGCTTTCAGGGTCACGGGGAAGTCCGCCTTCGGGAGGGTGAAGTGGATCGTACAACCTGGATGACGCTCCGGGGTCCCGATCCAGATGCGTCCCCCATACAGCTCGGCGATCTTTCTGCAGTGGGCGAGACCGATCCCCGTGCCTTCGTACTCGCTTCGGGGGTGGGCTCGGCCGAAGAGCTGGAACACCCTCGACTCCGCCCCCTCCGGCATTCCCACGCCGTTGTCGGAGATGGAGAAGCGATAGGACGTCCTGTCCTCGACACATCGAATCGTCACGTGGGGTGGGGTGTCGGGACGACCGAACTTCAGGGCGTTGGCCACGAGGTTCTGGAGGAGCATCCGGTAGTCGTTCTCCCGGCCCACGACTACGGGGAGCGACGCCACATCGACCGTCGCTCCGGTCTCATCGATCGACGTACCGAGGTCCGAGAGGACATCGCGGGCGACGATGTTCAGGTCCACGTCTCGAAGCGGACTCCCCTGTCCGATACGACTGTACTCCAGCAGGTCGTGGATGAGCGCCAGCATGCGGTTGCTGGCCTGCAGGAGGAAATCGACTGCGGCGGTGCCCTCTTCGCCGAGCTCGGTGCCGTGACGCGCTGCGAGGAGCTTCGAGTAGCTGGCGACGGTTCGAGCCGGCTCCTGTAGGTCGTGCGAGGTCACGTAGGCGAAGTGTTCGAGCTCGGAGTTCGACCGTCTCAACTCCTCGGTGACGTCGAGGAGTCTTCGTAGCGTGGCGTTGAATGCCAGAGCGACGGCGGCCGCCTCCGGCAGGGACGGAACGGGAATGGCCTCGTTCGCTCCCTCTTCGACGCCCTCGATGTCTCGGGCGAGGCGTGCGAACGGGCGGACCGCACGGTCGACGAGCACGAAGCTCGCTCCGGACGCGAAGAGCATGAGGATACCGAGAGGAAGAGCGGCACGCCGGGCCGCCCGGGCCGCGCTGGTCGCCGCATCTGACCGGGCGGCCCGAAGGTGAACGAGCAGACTCGCCTCGGACCGCTCGGGATCGTACTGAACGATGCGTGCGACCTCGGACCGCTCCAGACCGTCCGCACGGAGAACTTCGGCTCCGCGGCCGTCGGTTCCCGCCAAGGCGGAAGCGATGGCCGGAGAGATTCCGGCGAGTCCGGTGTCGGGCTCGAACTCGAAACGAAATCCCGGTGACCCACTCTCGTCGAACAGCACCTGTCCGGCTCTGTTGGCAACCAGGTATTCCAACGTGGGGGGAAGACCCGCCCGCTGCTCGTCGAGGACCGTCCGTACGTCCATGTTGACGATCACCACACCGTAGGGCTCGGAATCAGCGTCCACGACCGGAGCCTGAGCCCGCACCATACCCTGCCACGGCTCGCTAATCCGTCCGAACTCCCTGTTGAGCGTGATGGGGCTCAGGATGAGGCCGCTCTCCGAGTCCCGGGAGGCCTGCAGGTACGGCTCTTCGCCCTCTCGTTGAAGGTCGGTCCCACGACGCACCGTGATTTCGCCCGTCGAACCGTCTCGCTCGACACGAACCAGCTCCAGTCCTCCGTCCTCGAAGCCGATCAGCCTCGCCTGGGAGTACGACGGTCGAGTACGCAGAAGCGCCACGAGGAGCGTCTCGAACCGTAGACGCCACGTCTGGTCCGAGGAGCCGTCTTCGGGATCGAGTCCCTCGTTCGAGACCGCCCGAGCGATTCCGGCGATCGCAGGTGCCTCTGCAAGAAGCTGGACGTCGGCGCGCAGGGCCTGCATACGCAACTGCCAGTCCAGGGCGAGCTGGTCACGCTCTCGCTCGAGTCTGCGCATCTCGGCCTGTCGCAGCTCGGCCAGGAGTGCGTTGTGGAGCACTCCCGCAGTCAAGGCGACGGCCGCCATCAACGCCACCAGCCATGCCGCGAATCGCCACTTCAGGCTCCACGACCGGTTCACGCGTGTCGACACGAAACCTCTCGAACCGAGGGCGGACAACGGCGACCGGCCAAGGGGGTCACGCGGGGGCGGCATCGGTGAACGTAGTGATCCCGTACCGTCGGGCAAGGATCGAAGCGATCGGCCAATGCTGTGCAGGGGCAGGCCCGCGGCACGGCCCCTTGGGGGCATCCGACGGCCCCTGTAGCTTTTGCGCTTCGCGATCGACCGGCGACGCGCCGGTCCCCCGTCGGAGCGCAGAAAACGGCCCGCGCGCATTCAATGTCCCAGGAAGCCCAGGACGGGTACGTCCCGTCGTCCGTCGAAGAGAAGTGGCAGCGCCTCTGGGAGGAGCGCGGCACGAACGCCTTCACTCGCGAGGAGCTCGAGCGCGCCGAGGACCCGTACTACAACCTCATGATGTTCCCCTACCCCTCGGCCGAGGGGCTGCACGTCGGGAACATCTACGCCTTCACCGGGGCGGACGTGCACGGGCGCTACCAGCGGCTGCGCGGCAGGACGGTGTTCGAGCCGATCGGCTTCGACGCCTTCGGGATCCACTCGGAGAACTTCGCCCTGAAGGTCGGCACGCACCCGATGGATCTGATTCCGTCGAACGTGGAGAACTTCACGCGCCAGCTCCGTCGCATCGGCGGCATGTTCGACTGGAGCCACGTCGTCGACACCACGGACCCGGCGTACTACCGCTGGACGCAGTGGCTCTTCCTGAAGCTCTTCGACGCGGGCCTCGCGGAGCGCAAGGAAGCCCCGGTCAACTGGTGTCCGTCGTGCATGACCGTACTCGCCAATGAGCAGGTGATCGGGGGTGAGTGCGAGCGGTGTGGCACCGCGGTCGAGCAGCGGCGGATCGCTCAGTGGTTCTTCCGCATCACCGAATACGCGCAGCGCCTGCTCGACAACATCGAGTCGCTCGACTGGTCCGATACGACGAAGAAGGCCCAGGCGAACTGGATCGGACGCAGCACGGGCGCCCAGCTCCACTTCCCGGTCGTCGACGCCGACGGCGAGGAGACCGGCACCACGATCGAGGTCTACACGACGCGCCCCGACACGGTCTTCGGCGCCACGTACATGGTGCTCTCTCCGGAGCACCCGCTCGTCGAAGAGGTCACCGACCACGGTCTGCGCATTCCGGTGTACGCCTACGTCGACAAGGCCGCCAAGAAGGACCTCGTCGCCCGTCAGAAGGCGGACAGAACCAAGACCGGCGTGCCGACCGGTGGCTTCTGCCGCAACCCGGCCACCGGAGAGCGCATCCCGATCTGGATTGCCGACTACGTGCTCATGGAGTACGGGACCGGCGCGATCATGGCCGTGCCCGGCCACGACACGCGGGACTTCGAGTTCGCCAAGGCCTTCGATCTCCCGGTGGTGCGCGTGGTCGCGGGGCCGGACGAAGATGCGGATACGCCGCTCGACGAGGCGTATGTCGGGCCGGGACGGCTGGTGAACTCCGGTCCGTTCGACGGCACGGACGTGTCGGAGTCCGTGGAGAAGGTCACGGCGTGGACCGCCGAGCAGGGTTGGGGTGAGGCGAAGGTGAACTTCCGCCTGCACGACTGGTGCATCTCGCGGCAGCGCTACTGGGGTCCGCCGATTCCCGTCGTCCACTGCGAGACGTGTGGCTCGGTGGGTGTGCCGGAGGACCAGCTCCCGGTCGTGCTGCCGCGCGTGGAGGACTTCCGGCCGGACGACTCGGGCGTGAGCCCGCTGGCACGCGTGGAAGAGTGGTACCGGACGGAGTGCCCAACGTGCGGAGCCGAAGCCCGGCGCGAGACCGACGTCTCGGACACGTTCCTCGATTCGGGCTGGTACTTCATCCGGTACCCGTCGGCCGACTTCGACGACCGCCCCTTCGACGAGGCGATCACGAGGAAGTGGCTCCCGGTCGATACGTACATCGGGGGCAACGAGCACGCGGTGCTGCACCTGCTCTACTCGCGCTTCCTCACCATGGTGCTGAAAGACCTGGGCCACCTCGACTTCGAAGAGCCCTACGACACCTTCCGCGCCCACGGTCTCATCATCGCCGACGGGGCGAAGATGTCGAAGAGCAAGGGCAACGTGATCGTGCCGGACCCGATCATCGAGGAGTTCGGCGCGGACACCTTCCGCACCTACCTCATGTTCCTCGGCCCGTTCGAGGAGGGCGGAGACTATCGGCCGCAGGGGATCCAGGGGCCGTTCGGCTTCCTGCATCGCCTCTGGGATACGGTCGAGCGCGCCGGAGACGGCGTGCCCGATCCCGACGTGGAGCGGAAGGTCCATCAGACGATCCGGCAGGTCACGGATCAGATCCCGGCGCTCGGCTACAACACGTCGATCGCGGCGATGATGGAGTGCCTCAACGTCGTCCGCGCGGGCGGCCGCGACGCCGTCCGTGCGGAGGTCGAGCCCCTGGTCGTGATGGTTGCGCCCTTCGCGCCGCACCTCGCCGAGGAGCTGTGGGAGCGGCTGGGCCGCGAAGGCTCGATCTTCGACGGCGCCAACTGGCCCGACTTCGATCCCCAAAAGGCGGTGGACGACACGGTGGAGATCGCGATCCAGGTGAACGGGAAGCTGCGTGCCACGGTCACGACGTCGAAGGACGCGAGCGAAGCGGATGTGCTCAGTGCGGCGCGGGCGGAGGAGAACGTCGCGCGGCATCTGCAAGGCCTCGAGGAGCGCAGGGTGATCCACGTGCCCGGCCGTCTCGTGAACTTCGTGGTGGGGGCGTGATGAACACCGAAACGAGGACCTCGGTCGAGCAGCTCGCGATCGACGCGATCCGCGTACTCTCGATGGACGCGGTGCAGAAGGCGAACTCCGGGCACCCGGGCACCCCGATGGCGCTCGCGCCGGTCGGCTACGCGCTCTTCCATCGGCACCTCGCGCACGACCCCGGCGACCCGGGCTGGCTGGACCGGGACCGCTTCGTCCTGTCCGTCGGCCACGCTTCGATGCTCCTCTACTCGCTCCTGCACCTGAGCGGCTACGAGGTCGGCGAGGAAGATATCCGCAACTTCCGCCAGTGGGGCTCTCCGACCGCCGGTCACCCGGAGTTCGGTCACCTGCCCGGCATCGAGACGACGACCGGCCCGCTCGGTCAGGGTGTCGCGAATTCGGTCGGCTTCGCGCTCGCCGAGCGTTGGCTCGCGGACCGCTACAACCGGCCCGGCCACGAGATCGTGGACCACTTCACGTTCGCCCTCTGCTCGGACGGCGACGTCATGGAGGGTGTGTCACACGAGGCGGCCGCGATCGCAGGGCACCAGAAGCTGGGCAAGCTGATCTGGATCTTCGATGACAATCGGATCACGATCGAGGGCTCCACGGAGCTCTCGACCTCGACCGATCAGGCCCGTCGCTTCGAGGCGTACGGCTGGCACGTCGTGCACGTCGAGGACGGCAACGACCTCGATGCGATCGACGGCGCAATCCGGGAAGCGAAGGCGGAGGCGGAGCGGCCCTCGCTCGTCGTCCTGCGCACCACGATCGCGTTCGGCAGTCCGGGCAAGGCCGGCACTGCGGCGTCTCACGGCGCTCCCCTCGGCACCGAGGAAGTGGAGGCCACGAAGAAGAACCTGGGCTACCCCTCGCTCGAACCCTTCTGGGTGGACGACGACGCCCGGGAGCACTGGGCCGAGTGCCGGACGAAAGGAGCCGAGCTTCGGCGGGTGTGGCAGGAGCGCTTCGCGGCGTACCGGGCCGCCCACCCCGAGTCGGCGGCGGAGTACGAGCGCGTCATGCGGGGCGAGCTGCCCGAGGGGTGGGACTCCGCCGTCCCGGACCTCTCGACCCAGGAGGGATCGGACGCGACGCGCGGATGGTCGGGCAGGATCATCCAGGGCCTCGCGGCCGGCATCCCGAACCTCGTCGGCGGTTCCGCCGATCTGGGCGGATCGAACAAGACCGACATCGAGGGTGCGGACAGCCTGCTGCCCACCTCGCCGGGCGGTCGCGTGGTCCACTACGGCGTGCGCGAGCACGCGATGGGCTCGATCATGAACGGAATGCTGCTGCACGGCGGCATCCGGCCGTATGGCGGCACCTTCCTGATCTTCTCGGAGTACATGCGGCCCGCCGTGCGGCTCGCCGCGCTCATGGGCCAGCCGGCGATCTACGTCTGGTCGCACGACTCGATCGGGCTGGGCGAGGACGGACCGACGCACCAGCCGATCGAACAGCTCGCGTCGCTGCGGTCGATTCCCGATCTCCTCGACCTGCGCCCGTGCGACGGGCCCGAGACGGAGGTCGCATGGCGCGTCGCGATCGGGCGGACGGACGGCCCGAGCTTCCTCGCGCTGAGCCGCCAGAAGGTCCCGGCGCTCGCGCGCGCGGGCAGTGCGGCGGAGTCGAGTGGCGTAGGGGCGGGAGCCGGCATGCTGGCGTCCGCCGAAGGGCTGCAACGCGGCGGATACGTGCTCGCGGACGCCTCGAACGAAGATCCCCGCGTGATTCTCATCGCGAGCGGGACCGAGGTCGCCCTCGCCGTGGAGGCGCGCGCGCGACTCGAAGCCGAGGGCGTCCCGACACGCGTGGTGAGCCTGCCGAGCTGGTACCTCTTCGCCCGACAGGAGCGCCGCTACCGCGACGCGGTGCTGCCCCCGGCGGTCGAAGCGCGCGTGTCGATCGAAGCGGGGAGCACCTTCGGCTGGAGGCGCTGGGTCGGCGACGGCGGTCGCTCGATCGGGATCGACCGCTTCGGCGCGTCGGCCCCTGCCGAGGTCCTCTTCGAGGAGTTCGGCATCACCGTCGACGCGGTCGTCGACGCGGCCCGGGGGCTCACGCGAGCCGTGGAAGGGTAAGGGGTAAGCGGTCTTCGCGTACCGAAGGGTCGGAGAGACGGAGCCCGAGATCGGAGCTCGAGCCGCCGCGAGGAGACGAGATGCGGGTGAGGATTGGCGCGAGCGCTGCCGGTCGCCGCATGAGTGACCTGGGGTGCCGCGTGATCCGGTCGGGTGCTCGGTGAGGCGCCCGTTCCGGCGTCCGGGCCTGCGGCGCGGCGCGCGCATCGCGGCGGTGTTCGGGACGGCGGTGCTCGGGTCGCTCACGGCCGTGTCCGAGGTCGAAGCCCAGCGCTTCGAGGGGCGCGTGCGCGGTCAGCGAGATCTGGCTCCCGTGGCCACCGCGCTGGTCAAGCTCGTCGACGAGGACGGCGACGACGTCGCGATCACGATCGCGGACGCCACCGGCGTGTACCGGCTCGACGCCGAGGAGCCGGGGCTCTTCCGCCTCGTCGCGGAGCGCATCGGCTTCCAGCCGTTCGAAAGCCCGCTCCTGGAGGCGCGCGACCGATCGGGCGTCTACCCGATCGACATCGAGATGACGCCGGTGCCGATCGAGATCGAGGGGCTGACCGTGCTGAGCGAGAACGAGGCGGATCGGAGCGTCCAGCAGATCATCGGGCTGAGTCCTAAGTCGCTCCGCTTCCGCCCGGTCACGTACGAACAGATCCTGAACCACCTGGATCGCGCACACTCGCTGGTCGACGTCGTGCGCTGGGAGTTCGCACCCCAGGTCCTCATCCGGGAGACGAGCGACGGCCCCTGCTTCGAGTGGCGCAGTCAGCACTGTCTGCCGGTCTACCTGAACAGCATGAGGCTCGACCAGTTCTTCATGCCGGACGTACCACTCGACATGGTGCACCGGCTGCACATCATCACGCCGAGCGACGGGTCGGTGATCTACCCGGGAGGCGCACTCCTTCTCTTCACGGAGTCGTGGCTGCGCTGAAGGGCCGGGTGCGCGAACGAGCCGGTTGCGTGCGCTGATGGGCCGAGCTCCGGACCCGACTCCGCCGACGAGCCCAGCCTGAGCGCTGGCGGGAGCGGTGGCACCCGACTGACCGGATCGCTTCGCCGTCGGCGGAACCGCACCGGCCGATCGTACAGCGTCGTTGGCCGGCACCCGATCCTGCGGGCCCATGCGCGCCAGCTCGCTCCGTGTCCTCGCGCGCCGGTCTCGAGGTAGTCGGCGGCGTGGGCCATCTCGTGCAGGAGCGTGTCGAGCCGCTCGGCTCCGTTGCCGGGGAGGAGGAGGTCCACGTTGAGCGCGATCTCGGCCACCCGACGGTCACCCGCGTTGTCGGCGCCCGGCAGCATGTGCCCGAGCGCCGTGCGCATCCTCCGGCTCAGGCGCAGAGGGATGTCGTCGGGCAGCCGACCGCCGAAGCGGGTGTGGTTGAGGTAGTCGTAGAGCCTCCGGAGATAGTTCCGCTGCCGTGGCGTGCCACAGCACGGAACGATACCCGCTCCTCTCGGCTCCGCCCGCTCGTCCGCGTGGCGTCGACGAGCGTCCTCGAGCGCGTGGGCGAGCGCCGGCCAGTTGCGGACACGATCGGTCGCATCGCGCCAGGCCCGGGATCGTGTCGTCTTCGCGGTCGCCAGGGTGGCGAAGGCGTCGAGCAGCGGATCGGGGGCGGCGCGATAGGCGGCGTGGACGTTGAGGACGGTGCCGTCGCAGGTGAGCGACCAGATCGTCGAGCGGTTGTCGCGGAAGTGAACACGGCGAATGCGTCGCGCGCCGCGGACATGGAGCGCTCTCAGGAAGTCCGTTGGGGTCAGCACGTTGCGATGGTCGGGTCGGGAGAATCGCAGCGAACGTAGCATACCGGATGTCGTAGCCAACAGACTTCGGCTGCACCGTATATGGTGCCACGCACACGACGGCGCTATTGCGCCGGATGGTGCTTTGATGTTTCATGTTCGAGAACGCCCGTCCGTTACACGCAGCCTCCCAACCATCTTCGGAGGGATTGTCCCGTGGCGACGAAGAAGAAGCCTGCGGCGAAGAAGAAGAAGTCCGCCGCGAAGAAGAAGCCGGCCAGGAAGAAGGCCACCGCGAAGAAGCCCGCGTCGAAGAAGGCGGGCAGGGCCAAGAAGCGCCCCTCGCGCAAGACTGCGCCGAGGAAGAAAGCCGCGGCGAAGAAGAAGGCCGCCGCCAAGAAGAAGACGGCGCGCAAGAAGCCCGCGACGAAGAAGAAGGCTGCGACGAAGAAGAGGGCGACGAAGAAGAGGGCTGCGGCCAAGAAGAAGACGACCCGCAAGAAGCCTGCGGCGAAGAAGAAGACCGCAGCAAGGAAGAAGACCGCGCGCAAGAAGACCGCTGCGAAGAAGAAGACCGCGGCAAGGAAGAAGACTGCGCGCAAGAAGCCTGCAGCGAAGAAGAAGGCTGCCGCCAAGAAGAAGACCGCACGCAAGCCTGCAGCGAAGAAGAAGGCTGCGCGCAAGAAGCCTGCGGCCAGGAAGAAGGGCGGCAGAAAGAAGAAGTAGGAAGTCCGGGAGGTCGCCGACGGGGCGTACGCGCCGGTGCCGCGAGGCACCGGCGCGTTCCTCGGGTAGATTTTCAGCATGGCGACCTACGTCTCCACGCTCGGCGGCGCCGTTGCTTCGTTCGCCGACGCCGTCTTCGAGCCACTCGCTCCCGACGGTGGGCTCTGGGTCCCCAGTCCCCTTCCGAACTTCCCCGACCCGGCACCGGTCCACGACGACTTCACCGGGTTGGCGCGCTGGGCAGCTCCGAGTCTCGTGCCCGGTACGGAGCCGTCGGTTCTCCGCGCCGCAGCCGCCGAAGCCTTCACCTTCGATGTCGGGCTCTTGGAGGTCGATCCCGGTGTCCATGTGCTCGAGCTCTTCCACGGGCCGACGTGCGCCTTCAAGGACTTCGGAGCGCGCTTCATGGCCGCGATCCTCCCCCGCCTGGAGCCGCCCGGAAGCGGCGGAGCCGGACGGACCGTGCTGGTCGCCACGTCGGGCGACACCGGGGGAGCGGTCGCCGACGCCTTCCACGGCGTCGATGGCGTGCGCGTCGTGGTGCTCTTCCCGGCCGGGGCGGTCAGCGAGCGCCAACGTCGTCAGATGACGACGCTCGGCGGCAACGTTCGAGCGTTCGCCGTGGAAGGGTCGTTCGACGACTGCCAGCGGATGGCGAAGGAGGCTTTCCGGGACGCCGCGCTCTCGGCCGCGCATGGACTGACGTCGGCGAACTCGATCAACGTCGCGCGGCTCCTGCCCCAGGCGCTCTACTACGTTTGGGCGGCGGCCCACCTGGGACCGGCTCACTTCGTGGTGCCCTCGGGGAATCTCGGCAATCTCTGCGCGGGCCTCCTCGCGGCGCGGGCGGGAACTCCTGTGCGGGGGTTCACCGCGGCCGTGAATGCGAATCGCGGTATCGCGGATTTCCTGCGTGGCTCGCACTTCGAGCCGCGGTCGCCCGTCCCCACGACGTCCACCGCCATGGACGTGGGAGCGCCGAGCAACCTGGAGCGGATCCGCTGGCTGTACGCCGGGGACGACGAGGCGCTTCGGCGTGACGTGCAGGGGGACTGGGTCGGTGATGCCGACGTGGCCGGGTGCATCGCTCGGGTGCATGCTCGTACGGGGTACGTGATGGACCCCCACACGGCGGTGGCGTACGAGGTTGCGACGCGCGAAGATGCCGTCCGCGAAGGGCCGGTGGTCGTTCTCTCGACCGCCCATCCCGCCAAGTTCCCCGAAACCGTCGAGACCGTCATCGGACGCCCGATTCCCCTCCCGGACTCGCTCGCTGCCCGGCTGGACATGCCCGAGCGGATGAGCCGGATTGCCCCGACGCTCGTCGCGCTTGCTCGCGCACTCGACGCCCCCTCCTGACGATGTCGGACGTCGTCTTGCGTGCAGCGCATGTGCGCGTACCCTGCTCGACCTCGAACCTCGGCGCTGGCTACGACACGGTCGGCCTCGCGCTGAACCGGTACCTCGACGCGGTCTTCGAGCCGGATGGCGGCGAGGCTCTGCGTGTGGAGCGGACCGGGACGCTCGGGCGGCTGGACGGCGAGGGTCGCCCGGACTTGGTGGCGGATATGCTATGCCACGAGTTGAAGCGACTGGGTGCCGAAGCGTCCGGCTTACTGCGGCTGCATGCGGACATACCGGTCGCGCGGGGTCTGGGCACGTCCGCGTGTGCGGTCCTGGCGGGGTACGATCTGGCCCGAGCGGTCGCCGGTCTTCCCCGGGACGACCATGGGGCCTTCGATGCCGCGCTCCGGCACGAAGGGCACGGCGACAACGCGGCGCCGTCGCTCTTCGGGGGGCTCAGGGCCGTGGCCCGCACCGGGGACGGTCCGGTCGTCATCGGCCTCGACCTGAGCGACCGGATCGGCTTCGCGTACGCTGCGCCGGCCGCGCGCATCTCCACTCGGGAGGCCCGGGAGCTGCTCCCGCGGCAGGTGCCCCACAAGGTCGCGGCGGCCTCCCTCGGCCGTCTCGCAGCTCTCATGCGGGGCCTGGCCGAAGCGAATCCGGAGCTCCTGCGCATCGGCGTTCGCGACGAGCTGCACGTCCCGCATCGCCTCCCGCTCATCCCGAGTGCGATGGCAGCCATCTCGGCGGGTACGGACGCGGGGGCGTGGGCGGTGACCGTGTCCGGAGCCGGATCGGGTCTCATCGCCTTCTGCGATCCGGACGACGCCGAGGCGGTCGCGACAGCGATGCGAGAGGTCTTCGACGCGGGCGTGGGCGATCCGGAGTGCGTCGGCTTCGCGGTCCGCCCGGACGTGCAGGGGCTGAGGAGGCTGGAGCCGACCTAGCCGTCGCTCCGCCCGCCGGGGCCGTCGGCCAGGATGCCGTGGCAGCGCCACCCCAGGTAGAGGTTGCTCATGGCCCGCCCGCCCAGGAACGCTCCGAACGCCGCGGTCGCACCGACGAGGTCCAGGCCGAAGCCGAGGACGGTGAAGAGGATACCGACCGTGGACACCTCCAGGCCGCTCGCGACCGTGATGTGCTGGGTGCGCCGGCTCTCCACCAGGATCGCACGCTGCAGCGACAGGAGCACCGACATCGCGGGGAGGGCTACGATCAGCCGGGTCGGGGTGAGCGCGAAAGCGGCGAGCTCGTCCGTGAGACCGGAGACCCCCACGAAGTAGACGTCGGAGAGCGGCGTGAAGGCGACGAGCGCGAGTCCGGCCGACGTCGCGGTGCCGAGCGACCACGCGAAGCGCTTCAGCTCGCCGTGGTGCTCGAAGTCGTCGCCCATGAGTGCGATCGAGGCGTCCTGGAAGGCCAGGCCCATGGAACGGAAGAAGAACGAGAGCGCGTGGACGACGGGGAAGACGGCCAGCGACTCCACGGGCGCGACGCTCCGGCCCATGAAGAAGGTGAGCAGGGGCTGTACCGTCAGCCCGATGAGCGAGGTCAGGGCCAGCGGCCAGTAGAAGCGAGCGATCTCGCCGTAGCTCACGTCGCGTGGCGGGCCGACGTCCATCTCGCCGTCGAGGTGGGCCCGTACCGTCTCGGCGGCCATGAAGCGGGCGACGATCGCCTCCACCGTCACACCCGTTCCCAACGAGAGCCCTCCGACCCACGCGCCCGGGATGCCCAGCACGAAGAAGCCGACGAGGGCGGCGACGACCATGGCGACCAGACGGATGACCGTGCCGTACGCCACGAGCCGCGTCTTGCCCGAGCGAATGAGCACGCCCTGCAGGAAGCGACGGTACCCGATGGCCGCCGGCCACGGGAGCATGAA
>JANQME010000005.1 GCA_028280205.1 Longimicrobiales bacterium | reverse complement strand
GCGGCTCCACGGCACGAGCCGGGGCGGGGCGTAGGGCCGTCCTTCCGCATCGGACGGGCCGGCCAGCTCCCACCGCTCCGCCAGCGCAGGGTCGTCCACGGTGACGAGGGGCGTGGGAGGAGGCCGCAGCTCGAAGGGGGCCCACTCGAAGCCGTCCGGGCCTACGGCGTCGATCCGTGCAAGCGTGCGCGCGGTGCGCAGCGAGAGCGGATCGATGAGGTCGAACCAGAGGACGGGGCGGGGAGAGACCATGTCCCGCAAGCTTTCACGGGATCTGAGCGCGCGCCATATTCCAGGCCCCGCGAAACGAGCGAAGAGGCCCCGTACATGAACTTCAGCGCCAACGTCGAGAAGCTCCGCCCCTCGGCGACGATCGCCGTCAGTACGCTGGCCCGGAAGCTGGCGGCCGAAGGTCGGGACATCATCAACCTGAGCGCGGGGGAGCCGGACTTCGATACGCCGGGGTTCATCTCCGATGCCGCGATCGAGGGGATTCGGGGCGGACGCACGCGCTACACCCCGCCGGCGGGGCTGCCCGAGCTCCGCGCCGCGATCGCCGAGCGCCTTTCCGCCCGGGCCGGACGGGAGCTCTCGACCGAGGGCGTCGTCGTCTCCGCGGGGGCGAAGCAGGCTCTCTTCAACGCGATCTTCTCTCTTTTCGGTCCCGGTGACGAGGTGCTCATCGCGGCCCCGTACTGGACCACGTACCCGGACCTCGTGACACTCGCCCGTGCGCGGCCCGTCGAGGTGTTCGGATCCGAGTCCCGCGACTTCAAGGTCACGCCGAGCGACCTCGACACGGCAGCGACGGATGCGACACGCGGGCTGGTGATCAACACGCCGTCGAACCCCACCGGCGCCGTCTATTCGCTGGCGGAGCTCGCCGAGATCGCGGCGTGGTGCCGCGAGCGAGACGTGCGGCTCCTCTCCGACGAGATCTACGGGCACATCCACCACGACGAAGACGTGGTCGCGCCGGGACTCCTCGACCTGGCGGCGGAAGAGTTGGGGCCCTTCGTCCTCATCGACGGCGCGTCCAAGAGCTTCGCGATGACCGGCTGGCGGATCGGGTTCTCCTGGACCGAGCCGGAGGTGGCCCGGAAGCTCACCGCGCTCCAGAGCCAGACGACCTCCAACGCCGCGACACCTTCTCAGATGGCGGCGCTCGCGGCCTTCTCGGACGTCGCCGACGCCGACGCCTCACGCTCGGCGATGGGCCGGGCCTTCCGGCGTCGCCGCGACCTCGTGGTCGAACGGCTCCGGGAGCTCCTGCCGGACGTTCCCTTCGTACGACCGGCCGGCGCGTTCTACCTCTACTTCCGGGTCGACGGCTTCTTCGGCGACGGCGTCGGCGACGCCACGGCCTGGTGTTCGTCGCTGCTGGAGGAGCAGGGTGTCGCGCTCGTGCCCGGAGCCGCCTTCGGAGACGACCGGTGGGTCCGGCTCAGCTTCGCGACCTCGGACGAGATCCTCGAGGAGGCGTTCCAGCGAATCTCCGCCCGCGTGGGCGCGATCCGCTGAGACGCGGTCGGCGGACGCACGGTCCGCGGATGCAGGTGCGGCTGCCCTACCCCAGCGCCGCGAGCACGCGACGGGCCGCCGCGATCGAGGCGGCGGCGTAGGAAGACCCGAACAGGTTCACGTGCACCAGCAGGTAGTAGAGCTGGTACAGGTCGCGCCGGTGGTCGTCGTACCCCGCGTCCGGAGGCCGAACTTCGGCGTACGCGGAGTAGAATCCGGCCCCGAAGCCTCCGAAGAGCTCGGTCATCGCCAGGTCCACCTCGCCGTGACCCCGGTACGAGGCGGGGTCGATGAGGACGGGCCGACCCGAACGGTCGAAGAAGGCGTTGCCGCTCCACAGATCGCCGTGTAGTTGCGAGGGCCCGATCCCTGCGTCCAGGGCCGCGGGGATGCGCTCGAGCAAACGATCGTAGTCCGCTTCGGTGCAGTACCCGGCGGACCGGGCTCGCGCGAGCTGCGGCTCGACGCGGGCGTTTCGCCAGAAGTCCGCCCAGCGCTCCGATGCCGGGTTGGCCTGCGGGAGCGATCCGATCCAGTTGTCTCGATGCCAGCCCCACGCCTCCCCCTGCTCGGCGCTCGGTGCGTCGTGCATCTTCGCGAGTCCCCGACCGAGCGACGCCCAGTCGCCCCGCCCCGCCGGCCCCGGCTCCACGTACTCCAGGAGGAGCCAGCCTCCGGCCGGGCTACATCCGTGGGCGACGGGCTCGGGCACCCGGATCGCGGCGCCCGTACGTGCGACCGAAGCGCGCAGTGCCTCGAGGCCCTCCGCCTCCGCCTCGAAGAATCCGTCGGGTGCGCGGTCGTTCCACTTCAGGAATCGCTCTTCCCCGCTCTCGAATCGGAGTACGGTGCCGTGGTTGATGCACCCTCCACCCACGGCGCGGGTCGAGCGGATCGTCGGGCCGACTCCATGCTCGGCTGCCCACGCCTCGACGGAGTCGCGGAGCGACTCCGGGAGCGAGGTCACGCCGCCCGCAAGCGGTCGAGCAGCACTTCGCAGGAGCGGTGGACCATCTCGTAGACGTTCTCGAAGCCGCTCGCCCCACCGTAGTAGGGGTCGGGGACCTCGTCACCGTCGTTCACGGTGTCGAACTCCCGCAGGAGGTGGATCTCCGCGTCGGAGCCGGTAGCGCCCGCGATCCGCTCGATGTTGCGCAGATTCTCGCGATCCATCGCGATCACCCAGTCGAAGTGCTCGAGGTCGTCCTCGGTGATCTGGCGCGCCCGGCTCGCGAGCTCGACGCCGTGCTGGCTGGCGACCAGAGCGGCCCGGGCATCGGGCAGCTCGCCGACGTGCCACGCGCCGGTACCCGCCGAGTCGACTTCGAAGCGATCCGAGAGGCCGGCGCGGTCGACCAGGTGCAGGAAGATGCCCTCGGCGAGGGGCGATCTGCAGATGTTGCCGAGGCAGACGAAGAGGACCGACGTACGGGGGGAGTCGGGTTTATTCGAATCCATCGTCTCGGGCGCCCGGAGGGCGCTCTCGTCGTGGTCGGTTGGCTGTTGCGGGCGGCTGGCGCCGCTCTCGGCGCGCAAGTTTGTCCCCGGTCGGGGACGGATGCAAGGACGACGGGTCGGTTCGTGGGGACCGCCTGCTCCATTACCTTCTGCCAGCTTCCGTTCCGACCCGGAAGAGACCGAGATGGGGTCGGAACCCCCTTTCGAGGACTCGACGTGTCGGACGAACGTACTTTCTCCCAGCTCGGCCTGTCGGCCGAACGGCTTGCCGCCATCGAGGCGCTGGGCTGGGTCACGCCCACGCCCATCCAGCAGCAGGCGATTCCGCCCGGTCTCGTTGGGAACGACGTGGTCGGTATCGCCCAGACCGGCACGGGCAAGACCGCCGCCTTCATGGTCCCCGCGCTCGAACGCGTGAACGTCGGTGGCGGCCTCCAGGTGCTGGTTCTCTGCCCCACACGCGAGCTGGCGCAGCAGGTGTCGGACGATACCGTCGACCTTTCGAAGGGGACCAGCATCCGGTCCGAGGCGATCTTCGGTGGCGTGAGCTACGGCCCGCAGATCAAGGCGCTCGAGCAGGGCTTCGAGGTCATCGTCGCCACGCCCGGGCGCTTCATCGACCACATGGGGTCGGGGCGCGTGGACCTGAGCAAGGTCGACTATCTCGTGCTCGACGAGGCGGATCGCATGCTGGACATGGGCTTCCGGCCCCAGATCGAGGAGGTCCTGCGCAGGATGCCGAAGGAGCGTCAGACGATGCTCTTCAGCGCCACGATGCCGAACGGCGTGCACGACCTCGCCCTGCGCATCACCCGAGGGCCGGTCTGGATCGAGGCCACGCCGCCGGGGACCACCGCCGACGGCATCTCGGAGCTCTTCTACTCGGTGAAGCCGGAGAAGAAGCCCGATCTCCTCCTCGAGCTTGTGAAGGAGCCCGGGTGGGACCAGGTGCTCGTCTTCACGCGCACGAAGGCCGGCGCCGACGTGCTGGAGGCGCGGCTGCAGCGGGAGGGCCTGCCGGTCGAGGCGATGCACTCCAACAAGCACATGAAGCAGCGCACGCGCGCGCTGGAGCGCTTCGCCGAGGGCAAGGTCCGCTTCCTCGTGGCGACGGACGTCGCGCAGCGCGGTCTCGACGTGGAGGGGATCAGCCACGTGGTGAACTACGACGTGCCGCTGGACCCGGAAGACTACGTGCACCGTATCGGGCGCACCGGCCGGGCCGGTGCCGAGGGGACCGCGATCACCTTCGTGACCGCGTCCGACCTGGGCGCCCTCAAGAGCCTCGAGCACCGTCTGGGGCGCTCAATCATCAAGACGCACCTGCCCGAGTACGACTACGCCGGGACCCCGCAGACCGAGACCCGCTCGACCTCGGCACGGGGTCGCAAGTCGCGCTCGCCTCACGGGCTCGGAGCCAAGTCCGCCAAAGACCTGAGCCCCGAGGAGCTCGCGGCGTTGCTCGACCCCGGCTCGTGATGGCGTCCCGGGTCTTCCGCCTCTACGGCGAGGCGTACCAGAGCGTCACGTTCGAGTTCGAGGCAGCGGCACTCAACGAGATCGGATTCCGTCGGGACCGGGAGCGCTCGCTCACGCACGAGGAGCTGGGCGAGGGCTACGAGCTCATCGACACGGTCCACCTGTCGACCGAAGCCGAGGGCGACGTTCAGTCCGAGACGGAGCAGCTCCTCCTCGATCGACTGCGCGACAAGGGCCGGGAGGCGGTCGATCGGCTCCCGGAGGGCGGCATCGCGGTCGTCGAGAACGAGCGAGGCGGTGGAGACCAGCCGAAGCCTCGTCAGACGATCTCGAACGTCGTGGTCGAGGGCGAGAACCGGCTCCACTTCCGTTACGTCGTGGAGCCTCCGCTGCGCCTCGCCCTCTACCGCCCGAAGGGCTGAGCCGCCCTCCGGGTCGCGCGACCGGATCACGACCGGTAGCCGCGCGGCGCGTGACCGTCCGGCCTCGATCCACCCCGCACGCACCCCGCGATGGGGGCGCGAGGCACGCGTAGGGGATGTCCCGACAACGTGCCGTGCTCTTTGCCCGACGGACCCGGTCCCTGCGTCGCGGTATCCTCATTTCAGCGATGAGGAGGAGTCGGTGGCCGGGTGAGGGGTGCGCAGCACGCCCCCGAGCCGGAGGCGCCGCTCCCGGGTCCTGCCGGGAGTTCAGGGCAGGGGCTTCCGGAAGGGCCCGATCGCACGATGCGGGGTGGCCGTTGACGGGAGGGTCACGGTTGCTTCCGTGTCCGGCCCGGTGAGGTTCGCCTTGCCGGGCCTTCGCTCACGGAGGCCGAGCGCAGGTTGGCAGGGGACGCCCCACGGACGTACCGGCTTGCGCCGAAAACTCCGATCCGCTTCCCTTCCCGGGCCTCACTCTCGCACACTCCGCCGGAGGTCACGCATGTCCGTCCGTTCCGCCGACTCGATGCCCGCCGAGGTCGTGAATGCCGGGAAGGGCACCCGGCGGCAGGTGCTCATCGGACCCGACCAGGGCCCGAACTTCGCGCTGCGGCGCTTCATCATGGAGCCCGGTGGCGGGATGCCGATGCACACGAACCGGGTCGAGCACGAACAGTACGTGCTCCGGGGCAGCGCACGCGTCCGGATCGGTGACGAGGTGCACCATGTGGAGGCCGGAGACGTCGTCTACATCCCCGCCGGGGTACCGCACGACTACCAGGCCGAGGACGACGGCTTCGAATTCCTCTGCGTGGTTCCGAACCAGCCGGACGAGATCGAGCTGGTCGACTGTTGAGCCGCCGGCTTCCGCCCTGCTCGAGCGGGGTTCACCCGTCGCGCGCCGAGTCGTTTGCTGGGGATCGCTTCTCAAAGTACGGGATGTAGTCGCCCCGGATCTCGCCCAGCAAGAGGCGGTGCACGTCGATGAGCACCCAGCGCAGACTCATCGCCAGACCGCCTGTCGCCTCGAAGCGCCGAGCCGCGATCTGCACCACCGGCTCCATGAGGAAGCGATAGCGACCGATCCGTGCCATGCGCCGCACGTAGTCCTGATCCTCCGCGACCGTGATCGAAGTATCGAATCCGCGCAGCCGCTCGTGCATCTCCCGGGTCACGAGCAGAAAGCCGCCGATGGAGTGAGGCCAGCGCAGTGCCGTCGTGATACGGAAGTACCATGACGAGACCCAGTGATTGAATCGCAGGAAACGCGTCCGCACATCCGGGACGAAGGCACAGCTCATCCCGTCGAGACGTCCCTGGCGTGCCCGTGCGAGCGCGGTCGCGATCGTGTCCGGCGCGAAGACCACGTCGGCGTCGACGAAGAGGAGCCACTCCCCGGACGCCACTTCGGCGCCGGCGTTGCGCCCCTCGGCCGGCATCCCGCCCGGGACGACCGTGGCGCCCCCGGCAATCGCGATCTCCGCGGTCCGGTCGGAGCTTCCGGCGTCCGCTACGATGATCTCGTGCGCCGGATGCGTCTGGACGGCCAGCGACTCGAGCAGCCCCGGCAGCCAGGCCTCCTCGTTCAGCGCCGGAACGACGACGGAGACACGGGCCACGGTCGGATCCGTGATCTCGCTCCGTTGGATCAAAGGAAGCGCGACATGCCGAAGAGGGTGAGACCGGTCATGATGGGGATCGAGAAGTTGTCGTCGAGCGGCCACGAGCGCCGTTCGACGAGCGCGGCGATTCCCGCGGCGAGCACCGCCGCAGGAATCGCGTGTCGGGGGATCAGGACCGCCAGCGCGACGAGAACGAAGACCGTGGTCCCCTCGACCGACCCGCCCAGGAAGGGACGGCGACCCATGCTTTGGCCCACGACGCTGGCGATCGGATCGGCGAGGCCGAGGACGAGCACCGCGCTCACCGCTTCCGGCTGCGGGAAGAGCGCAACCGTCAAGAGGACGCCGAACGCGTACCACGTCGAAGACGCGAGACCCTTCGCTTCACGTGGCGAGGCCAGGCTCGTGAAGGAGCGGAAGAAGAGCTCGTTCGCGTCCCGGCTCACGAGGCGGACCGCATCCCCGACGAGGAGGAGGACCCCGATGACGCCGAGGATGAGGAGCGCCTGCGAGCGGGTGAGGTCGAGGAAGGCGAGCGCGCCCGCAATGACGAGGCCGTTGAAGGCGTGGAACGCCTTGCGCCACGGCTGGAGACCCCGGGTCCGGCTCACCAGCTCGTCGAGCGACTCCGTGGACGGTTCGGCCATGAAGCAGTCCTCGTTCGCGCGAAAGACCACGGAAGCGAATACGCCACGTCGTTCGAAGGAAGTCGTCGGTACGGCGAGGAGGCCCGATTTACCGGTGCGTGTCTCCACCGTTACGCACTCATCACCCATTGGCCGAAGAAGTGTGTGAACAGGGGGTCCAGGCTCTACGCAGTTGATTCGCACCCGTCGTGGTACGTTCCCGTGACACGCCCTTCGCCGGGATGTATGGGCGCACTCCAGATGTTTCCACCGTAGCCCGCGAGTTCACACGGGTGCATGGGGGTAACCATGCCCGGCGTCACGCTACACTTCGTCCTGGCTCGGAAGGTGGTCCACCGCTGGAGGGCCTCGGGGACTCCGGCTCCCTTCGATCTCGACGACGCGGAGCAGCACAACGCGTTTCTGCAGGGGGCGATCGGCCCGGACATCGGCTACATCCCGGGCGGTGAGCGAGTTCTTTCGGAGTTGTCGCACTGCGTGCGCACCGGAGAGCTCGCACGGACGCTGATCGGCTCGGCGCGCACCCCCGTCGAGCGTGCCTTCGCCTGGGGCTGGCTCACCCATGTGATCGGCGACCGGGAGATCCACCCGCTCGTCGGACGGGGCGTGGGTGAGTACCGGTACGGTTCGAGCGACGTCTTCGTGGACGGCTCGTCGGATCCGCTGACCCACCTGCAGGTTGAGCTGGGTCTGGACTGCTGGTTCGCGGCCCGGGAGCCCGAGGCGCGACGTGTGCGCCTGCGGCCGGTCTTCGACCGGGACAGCATCGTCTTCCTCGAGCGTGCGTACACGCGTACGTATGGGTTGCCTTTCGGCCGGGAGGTGTTCCTCACCTCGCACAGGGTCACCGGCCGCCGCGTGGGACAGTCCCTCGCCACGATCGGGATCATCTCGACGCTCATGGAGAGCGGCCGCGGCGGCTTCGCGCTGGCTGCCCTGCGCTGCGCCCTTCGGGCCGCCTACCGCTCATCATCTTTACGGGGTATTCCGCTGGCCTATCTGAACCCTGTTGCGCCGACGGAGTGGCTCGTCGATCGCGTCACCGAGGCGATCCCGCGACACGCGGACCAGTTCATGGCGGAGTACGATACCGGCGCCCGCGACCTGGAGGACTGGAACCTCGACACCGGGGCGCGTCTGGACGACGAGGCGGGCCACCCGGGGACGCTCCAGGCGCATGAATCGCTGCGCCGGCTCCGGGCCCGCATCGAGGACCGCGAGGAGCATCCTGCGGCACGTCCTCATCCCGCTCGGGTCGACCGACCCACTCCCGCCGTGGCGGAGGCCTGACGTGCGTGTCGCCCTCTTCACCGACACGTACCTGGAGGACGTCAACGGCGTCGCCCGAACGCTCGGGCGGCTCGTGGAGCACGCCGCGGGCAGGGGTCACGAGGTGATGCTGGTCACGCCCCGCGTCTCCGAAGGCCCCGGGGCGTGCTCGTCCGGGCATCGACAGCTCCCGGGTGTCCCGGTGCCGATGTACCCCGAGCTCCAACTCGCGCGCGGTCTCGATCGGCGAGGCCGTCGCATGCTGCGGAGCTTCGAGCCCGACGTGGTTCACGTCGCCACGGAATCGACCGTCGGGTTCTCGGGGCGCCGCTGGGCGGTGCGCCGCGGCGTGCCTCTGGTGACGTCCTTCCATACGAACTTTCCAGCCTACCTCCACGACTACGGAATGGGACCGCTGGAGCCGCTTCTCTGGAGGTATCTGCGTTGGTTCCACGACCGGTCGTTGGTGACGTTCTGTCCGAGCCGGGACACGCTGGAGGATCTCCAGTCTCACGGCTTTCACGACCGGCTCCGGATCTGGTCCCGGGGCGTGGACACCCAGCTCTTCTCCCCCGAACGCCGCAGCGACGCCGTCCGAGCCGAGATCGCGCCCGGCGCGGGGCGAATCCTCGTCTACGTTGGCCGATTGGCCGCGGAGAAACGGGTCGAATTCCTGCTGGACGCGTACGACCGTGTGCGGGAGCGCTGCGGCCCCGAAACCGCGCTCGTGTTCGTCGGGGACGGACCGGCGGGTGACGCACTCCGAAAGCGCGCGCCGGACGGGGTCCACTTCACGGGGTACCGCACGGGCGTTCCCCTCGCGGAGGCCTTCGCGGCCGCGGACCTGTTCGTCTTCGCCTCCGACACCGAGACGTTCGGCAACGTCGTCCTCGAGGCTCTTTCGAGCGGCGTTCCCGCGATCGTGGTGGACAAGGGTGGCGTGCGCGAGACGGTGCACCCCGGGCGTACCGGTGTGCGCGTGCCGGTCGGCGACGCCGACGCCTTCGCGGCCGCGTGCGTCGACCTGCTGGCCGACGACGACCGACGCCGTTCCCTCGCGGAAGGCGCACGAG
>JANQME010000002.1 GCA_028280205.1 Longimicrobiales bacterium | reverse complement strand
GCTCGTCGCCAGCCTTCCGCCCCCTCGCGAGCTCGGTACGACCCTGCGCCTCGACTGGGCGACCCTCGCCGCCGGGATCGTTCTGGCGATCGTGGCCGGCGGCGTCATCTCGCTGGCGCCGATGCACGGTGTGCTCCGGGGAACGCTCGGAACAGCCGGGTTCGGAACCCGCTCCTCCGCCGGCGGATCGGGCGCCCGGGGCGGGCTTCAGCGGGCCCTGGTCGTCGCGGAGGTGCTGACCGCGGTCGTGCTCGTCACCGGCACCGCCCTCCTCGCCCGGACGGTGAACGAGCTCCGCTCGATCGACGGGGGCTTCGACCCGGACGGCGTCATGACCATCGAGGTGCTCCTTCCCGAGGCGGATCAGGGATCCGACGCATCCGCGTTCTTCACGTCGCTTCGGGAGCGGGTCCTGACCCTCCCGGGGGTCGAGCACGCCGGACTCACGAACCGGGTGCCGGTCCGGGACGGGGGTTGGCAGGGCAGCTTCGAGCTGCCGGACAAGCCCGAGCTCGTCGGCGAGCGCCGTCCGAGCGCCTACTACCGCCCCGTGTCGCCGGGTGCCTTCGAGGCGCTCGGCGTCGAGCTCCTCGAAGGACGCGCATTCACCGAGCGGGACGGCGTCGACCAGCCGCGGGTCGCAATCGTGAACGAGAGCTTCGCACGAACGTTCTACCCCGACGAGTCTCCCGTGGGGCGTACGATCGATCGGCACATGGGGCTGGCCGGTCCCTTCGAGATCGTCGGCGTGGTGCGCAACCTGGCGGTCGACGACCTGGTCGGTGCGGTTCCGGTGGCCCTGTACTACCCGTGGTCGCAGACGCTGGCAGGAGGCACGTACGGGACGCTCGTAATCCGAACCGACCTCGAGCCCGGGGGGCTGGTGGAGCCGGTTCGCCGGATCGCCGCCGAGCTCTCATCCCGAGCCGCACTCGGACGGGCGCAGAGCATGGACGAAGTCCTCGACGATGCGATGGCGGAACCGCTCCGGCTCCGCTTCTTCCTGGGTCTCTTCAGCCTGCTGGGCGTCGTGCTCGGAACCGTCGGCGTGTACGGGATCGTCTCCTACTCCGTGCAACGGCGACACGCCGAGTACGGCGTACGGATGGCGCTCGGAGCCCGCCCCACCGACCTGATTCGAGACGTCGTCCGATCGGGCATGGTCCCGGTCGTGATCGGGGTCGCCGCCGGGACGTTCGCCTCGCGGCTGGCGTCGCACGTGCTGTCCGGCTTCCTCTTCGGCGTCGCGCCCGAGGACCCGACCAGTCTGGGGGCGGCGGCCCTGCTTCTGCTGCTCGCCGGCGGAGCAGCCGCGTTGGTACCGGCCTGGCAGGCCGCACGGACCGACCCCGCGACGTCGCTCCGCGACTAGGATCGGAGACGGCGAACGGGGACAGCGCGGAATCCTCCGGGGACCCGGACCCGTAGGGACGGGCGCCGGTGGACATCGGTGCGCACCCACGCTTCATTGGATCAGTCGTCCCCCCAACCACGAGAGCCAGCCCGATGGAAGACGACGTCGTCGGGATCGTCCAGTACCTGCTCGAGCACCCGCTCTTCCTGGCGCCGATCCTCCTGCTCGCCGCCACGGTCGTCTTCGCGGTGCTCAAGCGGCTGCTCAAGGTGGCGGCGGTCGTGGCGATCGCCGGCGGCCTGTACCTCGCCCTCGTTCAGTACTTCGGGCCCGGGTTGTAGCGTCCCCGTCGCCGGCGTGAGGTGGTGGTCCCGCTCGCCGGCCGAGGTGCGCGCATCAGAAGGGCAGAAGCCGCGTGATGTTGAATCCGAACCGGAGCTCGTCGAGCGCGAACGGATTCGGCGAGCCCGGCAGATGCTGCGTCGGGTTGAGCGCCGGCTGGTTGGTGACCAGCAGCTTGAAGTGATGGCCACGCGTCCGGATCTCGACGCCGAACGTGCCGGTGTCGTGCTCGAAGTTCCGGATCTCCTCCGAGACGATCCACTCGCCCAGCACGCTCACGGCGCCTCCGAGGTACCACTGCCCGTAGAGACCGAGAGAGAAGGAGTCGTCCGGGTCGGCGTCCCGGATCCGGGGATTGCGCAGGTAGGTCGGAGCGACGCCCAGCGCGAGCCGCTCGGCCACGACGGTGTTCGCCAGGAGCTGCAGGTACGCCTGGAACTCGTTGTCCTCGGCTCCCCCGGTGAGGACGGGGTCGGTGTTCCACGCCCCGCCACCGACGAGCCCGAGGTGGAGCGGCGCCGGTCCGATCCCCAACTCGGCGAAGCGGAACCTCCCGTTGACCTCGAGGTTGTCCTCCAGGTTGCTCCGGACGACTCCGACGAGCACCCGCTCCGCGGGCGCCCACGAGAGCCCGAGCCGAATGACGGCGGGTCCGTCGATGCCCCACAGCTCGCGCGCGCCCTCTTCGACCGGGATCTGGAAGCGGTGCGAGATCTCGAACAGCCAGTTTCCGCCACGCAGCGTCTCCGTCGTAGCGAGGTTCGCCGACTGGTGCGATTGGAAAACCCGGTACTGGGCTCCCGCCGGCGTCGCGAGGAGCGCGACGCCGAGGAGCGCGACGCGGATCGGATGCGTCCCCATCAGTTGTTCGGAGCTCCGTTGTCGATCCAGTTCCGCAAATTGGTCTGATCGATGTCGTCGAGTGGTGGTCCGCCCAGGGGCATCCGCTGCCCCGAGGACTGTCGGCCCTCGGTCTTGATCACGACGTAGCTGTTCTCCGCGTCGCCCGGGTCGACCCTGAGGAAGCTCTCCGCGACCGCCGCCACGCCCACGAGCTGCGCATAGTTCGCCGTGGAGCTCGCTGTGAGCGTCAGGCCACCCCCACCCGACCCGTGACAACCGGTGGAGGAGCAGCCGCGCCTCTGGAGAATCTCGTTGACGTCCTCGGCGAACGACGGCTCGGCGACGATCTCACGGGCATCGTCCCCGGGCCCCACGGCGTCGTCTTCGCAGGCGGAGAGCGCGATCGTCAGGAGCAGCGGGACGATCGAAGGAACGGAACGCTTCATGATGCCTCCAGGCGGGACCGACGCGGCGGGCTTTCTCTCGTCCAAAACCACTCGCATGGGCTGGGGTTCCCCACACCGTCTCACCCGGCGTCTTCCACCACGAAGCGATAGCACCACGCCTCGCCCTCCAGGACCGTTTCGCCGTCCTCGCGCGTGACCTCGACGCGAAGCGAGCACACCGGCTTGTTCTCGTGCACGGTGAGCACCTCGGCCGTCGCGGTGATCGTGTCGCCGATGTAGACGGGCGCGGTGAACTTCCAGTCCTGGCTGAGGAAGACCGTGCCCGGGCCCGGCATCTCCTCAGCGACGAGCGCGTGCAGGATCCCGGTGGTGATGCCTCCGTGCGCGACCAACCGGCCGAACGAAGTGGCGGCCGCGAAGTCGGGGTCGAAGTGCAGCGGGTTCCGATCGCCGGTGATCTCGGCGTACTGCGCCACCCGTTCGGGCGTCACCTCCAGCGAACGCGTCGCCCGGCGACCCGGGTCGAGCGAGAGAGGACCGCTCATCCGACCCCCGGATCCGGGAGGGTCGCCCCGTCCCCCCCGAGGAAGCTCGCAAGCCCGTGGTGCCCACCCTCCCGCGCCCAACCGGCGGGCGTAGCGTCGAAGCGCGGGTCTCGCCGCGTCGTGTCGGCCCCTTCGGCGACGAGCCAGTGCACAACCTCCTCGTGCCCCTCGACGGCGGCCCAGTGGAGCGCGGAGCCGCCGAAGTAGCCGGTCGCCTCGAGGTCCGCTCCCCGTTCGGAGAGGAAGCGCGCAACGTCCAGATGACCCCTCCGGCAGGCGATGTAGAAGGCGTCGGAGACGACGTCGCCACGCCGGAACGCCGAGTCCTCAGGCCACCCGGAGAGGTCGGCGTCCGATCGTGGCCGCCGGCCCACGCCCTCCTTCGGCTGTCCATCCTCGAAACAGGCACGCACGGCGTCGAGCCGGCCGAGCGCCGACGAGGTCCAGAGCCCGTCGTGCGCAGCGCCGTGGCGCAGGAGAAGATCGGCGACCCGGGTCGAACCGAGGTTGGCCGCCCACTCGATCGGGGCCTGCCCCCAACCTGCCGGGGCGTCGAGCTCGGCCCCGTGCTGCAGGAGGACCTCCGCCACCTCGACCCGGTCGAGCTCGGACGCCACGTGCAGAAGCGTCTCGCCCGCATCGCCCCGCGCCATCGCGAGCGACGGGTCGCGACGGAGGATCGCGTTCAGCCCCTCGGCGTCGCCGGCCCGCACGGCCTCGAACGCCGCCTCGGTCCCCGCCGTCATCGCCTTGCCCTCCCCCTCGGTGATCGGGCATCGTTGCCGTCCGGTCGCCAAAGTGCGCGCCCCCGCCCTCGCACGCGAGAACCCCCGATGGAACGCCCCCGCCGGTCCGGCCCCCTCGGTCGCGTGTTCCTGCTCCCAGCCGTGCTCTCTGCGGCGTGCAGCGCACCCGAGCCGGCGATCATCCCGCGGCCGTCGACGCTGGTCCTCGACCGCGGCGCGTTCTCGTTCGACGCCACCACCGGGATCGAACCGGCGGACCCCGCGGACGAGGAGCTGCTCCACCTGATCGAGGTGTGGGCGACACCGCTACGCACCGGCGGGCTCGAGCTTCCGATCGGCGAGGGCGGGGCCGTACGCGTCGGGATCGACGGCGTGGGCGGACCAGAAAGCTATCGTCTGAGGGTTCGCGCCGACGGAGTCGAGCTCCGCGCCGCCGACCATGCCGGCGCGTTCCATGGGCTGCAGACGCTGGGCCAGCTCGTTCCACCCGATGGCGACGGGCGGTGGGTCGGCTCCGTTCGCGTTCCCTCTCTCGACATCGACGACACGCCGCGCTTCGCGTACCGCGGGATCCACCTGGACGCTGCGTCGCGCTTCGTACCGCCGGGGGCGGTGAAGGCTCACCTCGACGTCATGGCTCGCTACAAGCTCGGACACCTCCACTGGCAGCTCGCGGGCGACGAGGGGTGGCGCGTGCCGATCGAGGCTTACCCGCGCCTGAGCGAGGTGGGCGGTCTGGCGCGCGGGGGTGCGTACACCAAGGAGGAGATCCGTGAGGTCGTGACGTACGCGGCCGAGCGCTACATC
>JANQME010000468.1 GCA_028280205.1 Longimicrobiales bacterium | reverse complement strand
GGGTGCCACCCGAAGCTGGGAAGGTGCTTCGCCCACCGTGTTGGACGGAGGGTTCCTGCCCCTCCCACCGGAGGGAAGTCGTAGGCGATGAGAAGAACTCGGCGTTTCATGGCGTCACACTACCTCGTTCACCGTCCGCTCCAAAGGGCCATCGCTACGGTGGCCTGGGATGCCGCGCTGGCCCTTGTCCGGAGCGCGCGTGGGCGTCGTCGGGTCGGCGCAGGAGGTATACTCGGATGCCGAAGGCCGATTCGGGATCACGGACTTGTACGAGGGCCGCCGTGGCGCTCGAGATCCAGCTCGAGGTTCCTCGGTAGCAGCAGGAGCGCGAGTCACCTAGGGTTCGAGCTGGACGACTGGCATCCGGGTCGCGTCTATCTGCGGACGGTCGAGACCGAAGAGATCAGGTGGACGTCGGCTACGAGCAGGAGAGCCTGGAGGGGCGGGGCGTCTACCTGGCCAGGCTTCCCTCCTAGCTGCCCGTGGGCACGATGTCCTTCGTCTCGACCATCAGCACGACCGAGCGTTCGGGCGCGGCGGTGCGATGGAGCTTCCCGCGCGGTACGACGACGCCCTGACCAGGCTCGAGCTCGAACCGCTGATCCTCCAGCTCGACGATGAATCGACCCTCGAGCACGAAGAAGAACTCGTCGTCGGACTCATGCCGGTGCCAGTGGTACTCCCCCTCCATCACGCCGAGCCGGACGACGGAGTCGTTTACCGCGCAGAGCGTCTGGTTGTACCACGCGTCCTTGCAGGCGTCGACCAGCGCGGGAACGTCGACGAGCTCGAGCGGCGCGAATCGAACGTCCATATGATGGACGTACGGGAGGTCTGTCGAGTCGGTCACGCGAACGCCTCCTCATCCAGTGCGACTTCGAAGTGTTGTGCTTCACGGTCGAAGCGAGCGAGCAGCGCCTGTGCTTCGGGAGGTACGACGGCGACCCGCGCATCCGCACCTGCGAAGCCCTTCACCGCCTCGAGGTCCGCCCAGTACGTCATCACGACGAACTCGGCGTCGTCGGGCTCGACTCCACGAAGAACTCTGACTCCTCGGGCGCCGGGGAGTGCTCGAATCTCGGGGATGACGGCCTCACGGAGGTGGGCGAGATACTCCGCTTCTTCACCCCGATGGGCCGTGCCCGTCCACAGTCTGACGATCATCGTCTACTCCCGATGCCCTGATGCAGGGGTTGGATTTCGCATGGCCATCCCTCAGTCTCGCGAAAGTGCCTGCCAGTTGTCGACTGATGCCACCCTCAACACGCCGGGGCCGGTGTCCGGAACGTCCAGTCGAAATCTCGAGTGTACAGGTAGACCGAGCCGCGGAACGTGACGACGACCGCGATCTGTTCCCTGTCGATGTGCTCGAGAAGCTCGTTGCGGCACCGGTAGTCGTTGAGAAAGAGCGCTCCGCACTGCGGCTCGAGGATCGGCTGCGCCTCCGGTGGGTCGTGCCGATCGAACGATCCACGCGGTCGGAAGGGGAGCATGCGATCGGTCCCGATGCATACGTTCTGTCCGTGGGACACCGGGACATAGAGCCGGCGCAGGAGATCCGTGTTGTCCGCGGCCTTCGCCTTGGCCTCTGCCAGTCGAGCACCCTGGATCACCCGGAAGCCGCTGATCGCGTTCGGATTCTGGCCCAGCACGAGGCGCAGGTGATCGACGAGCCTTTCGTTGTCGACCCGGACCTCGAGCCCCTGCAGCTCGAACGGCGCGGGGTCGAGCTCGAAGTCGACCGCGTACTCGCCCTCCGCGCCCACCCGGAAGAGCGGGGACTCCGCCTCCGTGTAGCCGAGGCGTTCGACGGCCAGGTAGTACTCGCCCTCCCCCGGGAGGGCGATGCGGAAGGCACCCGTTCCGTCCGCGGCTTCGGACGCGAGCATGCTCCGTTCGCGATCGAGGAGGATCACGGCCGCGAAGGAGACCGGGGTGCCGTTCTGCGCGTCTGTGACCCGTCCCTGGATCGTCTGCGCCGACGCCCGCGCCGGAGAGGCGAGGTGCAAGACGAAGAGGCACAGCAGCGAACAGGTTGAGCCAGCCCGGCGCACCGGCGCGCCGGCGGATTCGGCTATCGGCAGAAGACGCCTCCGGGTGTGGGAACGATCGATGGTGGAGCCAGATCGGAGTGAGCGCCTACACGACGCTGGAAGAAGCGACTCGTGTAGACCCTGACCATGTACAGGCGCCCCTCACCTGGAAACTGGAGGAGCTCGATGCGATGCAGGTCGGCCGCGAAGGTGCCCTCCAGGAATGAAATCGCCTCTTCTCGACTGTGGAGACGTTGCTCCCGTTCATCGACGAAGAAGCACGAGATGCTGCGCAGAACGAACAGCGGATAGCGGGACTCCATGACGGCTCTCAGGGACGTGTTCCCTCGGAAGGAGGCCAGGTCCGCGCGTGTCAGAACCGGCCGCCCTCGCAAGACGAGCCCCGAGACCCTCTCGTCGAGTGTCGCCGTCAGTTCTCCGATCATGCGGTCCATCACCGGGTCGACCGTGGGGTGAAAGACATGCCGCTCGTCGTCGACCGGGACGACAGCGGAGTCGAACGGCAGGTACCCGAACGCGCGAATCGACAGCAGGAGGGGTGGACCGTCGTATACGTCGTCCAACCCGAAGCGACCGGACAGTCGGGTCGACGCCTGATGGCCTTGGTCGGTGCCTACCCGAGCCCTCGCGATCGGACCCCCCGTCCGGGGATCCTGCACGAGGCCCTCGAAGTCGATCCTTCTGAGGTAGACGTCGAGCCCGTCGAGCTCGACGGGGCGTGCCGCGAGCGTCACCACGACGAACGTGTCACTCCTGATTTCCAGGTCGGTCGCCCAGTCCTCGTAGCCGAAGGCTTCGACCTCGATGCGGTACCTTCCCGCTGGGACCTCGTCGAATCCGAACAGCCCTCCCTCTGACGAGAGGCGGCTCCCGTGCCCAGCGAGCGTGACCAGAGCGTTGGGGATGTGTGCCCGCGAGGCCTCGTCCACCACGCGACCTTCGAAGGTCGTGGGGGTTTGTGCGGCCAACGGTGCGGCGAGTACCGCCATCGGCGCCGCGCACCGCACCGATCTCATGCGTCGTCACGCAGGGCGAGCTCGGGGGGAGTCCGGCTCACACGAGCGGCCGGCACGAGGCTTCCCGCGGTCACGGCGAACAGGATCACTCCGCACACGGCGCCGACGGTCCCCGGGCCCATCGGGCCGACCTCCTCGAACGCCGTGCGCAGCGCGGCTGTGGCGAGGACGGCACCCAGAGAACCGATCGTCAGCCCTGCGGCGGCCAGCCGGAGTCCCTGCGCCAGGACCAGGCCGGCGATCTGGTGCGCCTCGGCCCCGACGGCTGCACGCACCGCCATCTCGGTGCGCCGCTGGAGCACGGAGTACGACAGCACGCCGTACGTCCCGATGAGGGCCAGGAACAGCGCAATGCCCGCTGCGATCGTGGTGAGCGTGGTCGCGAAACGGGTCCGACTCAGCGCGTCTCCCACGACCTCGTCGAGGAGGCGCACGTGCGCCAACGGAAGCTCGGGATCCAGCTCGGCCACGACCTGACGCAGCGGCGCGACGAGATCGCTCGGGTCGTTCGCCGTCCGCACCACCACGGTCTGCGCGAGGCCGCCTCCACCCACGGAGTCGAGCAGCGGCTTGTAGAACACGAACGGGGGATCCGCGTTGAGGTCTGACTCGCGGATGTCGCCCACGACGCCCACGACCGTCGCTGGCGCGCCGAGGGTCTCGATCCGCTTGCCGAGCGCACTCTCGTCGGGCCAGAACGCCCGCTTGATCGAAGCGCTGATGACGGCAGACCCCAGCCGCTCGTCGTGATCGGCGGAGGTGAACGCTCGCCCTTCGACGATCGGGATGGACATCGCGTCGAAGTAGCCGGGCGTAGCTCGCCGGACGTGGAACTGCGTCCCGAACTCGCCCTCCGGCGTCTCGACGCCTTCGATGGTCGCGTCACGGACGCCTCCGCCACCCGTGAGCGGGAGGGTGGTGATCGCCCCAACGGCGCGAACGCCGGGCACGTCGTGCATCTGCCCGAGCAGCTCGTCGTAGAAGCGCGCAGAAGCGTCCGGGTTCGGATACTTGGTAGCGCTCGGTGTGAGGCGGAACGTCAGGACCGCGTCGGAGACGAAGCCCGGATCGATCGCGCGTTGTTCGGCCGATGTGCGGAGGAGAACGACGGATGCGGCCAGCAGAGTGGCAGCCAGGCCGAGCTGCCCCATCGTGAGGCCTTCCCCGACCCGCCGGCCGGCGCGTCGGCGGGCGGCGGAGCGGGGGTGGCGTGCCGAACCGACCCGGCCGATCCCGGCGGGGAGCGCGTGAGGGAGCAGCCCGAAGACCAGGAGCCCGAGGACGGCGCACGCCGAGGCGAACACCAGGGCTGTCGCGTCGATCCCGATCTCCTCCTGCCTCGGGATCGCGGCCGGGGCGGTCAGGAGCACGGCCCTCGTGCCGACCCCCGCGAGTGCGATGCCGAGAACCGTCCCGGCGCCGGCCAGGATCCCGCTCTCGATGAGCGCGTACCGGGCGAGGTGACCCCGACCCGCCCCCAGAGCGCCGCGCAGCGCCCGCTCGTCGCGACGTCGCTCGGCTCGAACGAGCACCAGGCTCGCGACGTTGATGAATGCGATGAGGCAAAGGACGGCGACCATCGCCCCGACCGTCACGATCGGCCCGCGGGCCGGGCCGATGACCTGGTCCTTGAGCCGTCGGACCACGGCCCGTCCGGTGAAGATGCCCTCGAACCACTCGGGACCGTAGCCGAGATCCGGGAAGCCCGCGATGACGCGCTCCGTATCTCGCGCGGCAGCCTCGAGCGTGACGTCCGGTGCCAGGCGAGCGAAGACCGTCAGGAAGTGGGCGCGGAAGTTGTCCGTCGAGGGGTCGAGCCGACGAGCGACCCACGCGTCGGTTCCCGGTGTCGGGAAGGCGTACCGGGCCGGCATGACGCCCACGATCTCGTAGCGTGTCGGACCGAGGCCGATCACCGACCCGAGGACCTCGGGGTCGCCACCGTAGCGGTCCTGCCACAAGGCGTGGCTGATCAGTGCCACCGGGCGGCCTTCCGGTCGGTCTTCCTCGACGGAGGGCAGGCGCCCCAGAATCGGGTCCACGCCGATGACGTCGAAGGCGCTCCGGGTCATGAGGCCGACCTCGACGGCTGTCGCCGGCTCCCCGTCTGTCAACGCTCGCGGCACGACACCCGCCGCGCCCACCGACTCGAACGCGCGTGTCTCGCGCACGAGGTGCCAGTACCCGCTCGGAGAGAAGGGGCCCTCGGTCGTACCGGACTCGGGTCGGGCGCCGACCGCGACGCGCACGATCCGGTCCGGGCTCGGATACGCGAGAGGGCGGAGGAGGACGCCGTCTGCCACGGAGAAGACGGCTGTTCCTGCCCCGATCGCCACGGCGATCGTCGCCACGGCGACGAGGCTGCTCTGAGGGGTGCGGGTGAGGCTGCGCGTCGCCGCCCGGAGGTCCAGCAGGGCGCCGCGCTTCACCCACACCATCGAGGACGCACCGAGCAGCACCCACTCCCCGAACGCCGTCCGAAGCAGGTCGAGGATCTCGCCCGCAGCGATGCCGACGGCGCGAAGCGGATCGCCGGCGCCGTCCACCCGATCAGCCGTCGTGGCGAGGATCTCGGGGCCGTACTCGTGGAAGAACGCGGGAGGAAGTACGAGGCGTGCGAGAGCTCGATGAAGTGCGCGCAGGAGCTTCGCCACGGTCAGCCTTTCCCGGCGAGCAGGGCGCTCGCGTGTTCGGCGAGCAGGGCATGCCTGCGAGCCTCGGCGGCGAGCTCACGCCTCCCGTCCGACGTGATCGAGTAGTACTTGCGGCGGGGATCTTCCTCGCCGGGGCCCGCCACGCGCTCGATCCATCCCGCGGACCGCATCCTCTTGATCGCGGAGTACAGAGTCCCGGAGCCGAGCTTGAGGGCGCCGTCGGTGCGGGCTTCCACCGATTGGAGAATCGCGTATCCGTGGGCGGGTCCTTCGACCAGCGAAAGCAGGATGTAGAAGACTTGATCGCTCACGGCGCGCTCCGTCCGCGGGTCACGGGCCCCAACTATGTCACCGCGTACTATATTGCGCCGTGAGCTATTGTTCCATCCGCCAGGCCGGCCCCTTGCCGTGCTAATATTTTAGCGGTATGCTGCTAAAGTAGCACTCACGCGACAGGGAGTCGTTTCGTGGCGGCAGGGGATGGAAGCGCGGGACTGAGTCGACGAGAGCGGCAGATCATGGACGTGGTCTTCCGACTCGGTCGGGCGTCGGTGGCGGAGGTTCGCGACGAGCTGCCGAATCCGCCGAGCTACAGCGCCGTCCGCGCACTCATGGGCGTGCTGACGGAGAAGGGTGAGCTGACGTACACCGTGGATGGCCCGCGGTACGTATATCGCCCCACCACGCCACGGGAGGAGGCACAGATGAGCGCACTCGAGCGTGTGCTCAGCACCTTCTTCGACGGCTCACCGACGAAGGCGATGGCGGCGCTCGTGGACCTGTCGGCGGAGGAGATGTCCGACGAGGAGCTCGCCGAACTCGAGCAATTGATCAGCGAAGCAAGGAGGTTGGGGCGATGACGATGACGGGAGTTGCGATCAACGGGTTGGCCGTGCTCGCGGCGGCCGCGGTTTTGACACGTGTGTTGGCGGAAGCGTCCGCCTCGGTTCGACATCTCGTCTGGACGACCGCGCTGGGCATGCTCGTACTCACTCCGCTGATCGGCCTTTCCGGAGCGCGTGTCGAGCTTCGGCTTCCGGCGAGCTGGCTCCCGACAGCCGAGCGCGCGACGGGAGCGGTGTTCGCGCCGGAAGTGGAACGGGTGTACGTGGCACCGCTTGGCGTCGCGGCTCCTCCAGCCCCGCGCGCAGCGTCCGCGCCGATCCGAGGACCGCAGGTGGCGGCCCGGAGCGGCGGCGCCGTCGAGACCGATGCGTCCGTGACTCCGGTGGCGGCCCGGGGTGGGGTGGCGGAGCACCGCGCGCCGGCCGAGGCACCGCGCCGCTCGGCAGGCGCGGCGGCCGATCCGCGGGTGGAGCCGGGGTCGGGGCTCCCGTCCTCCGGCGGGGTGGATGTGCTCGCCGGGGCGTGGGCGGGCGGCGTGCTCGCGCTGCTGCTCTCGACCCTGCTGGGCCACGTCGGGGCGTGGCGCATGTCCGCCGCCGGAGTCGACCGCCCGGCGCCGGACGTGGCGCGCCGCTTCGCCGCCCTCTGCGTCGAGAGTGGGAT
>JANQME010000404.1 GCA_028280205.1 Longimicrobiales bacterium | reverse complement strand
GCTTGTCGCCGCCCGGGGGAGCCAGGTTCGCGGTGGGGAAGCCGAGGCCGCGGCCGCGCCCTTCGCCGCGCACGACGATTCCGCGGATGGAATACGGGCGGCCCAGACAGGAGCCCGCACCCGCCACGTCCCCGTCCGCGATCAGCCTCCGGATCCGCGACGACGACACGGCCGCGTCGTCGGCCGCGACCGGTTCGACGACGTCCACGGCGAAGCCGAGCCGTCGACCGATCGTCTCGAGCATCTCCGGTCCACCCTCCCGGTCCCGTCCGAAGCCGTGGTCGTAGCCGATGACGAGCTCCTCGACGCCCAGGCGCCCCACGAGGATCTCCTCGACGAAGCGTCGCGGCTCGTAGCGTGAGAGCGCCTCGGTGAAGGAGACGAAGACGGCCCAATCGAGGCCGCTCTCGGCCAGGATCTCCTTCTTCTCGACCGGAGTGGTGAGCAGCGGCGGCGCGTGCTCAGGACGAACGATACGGAGCGGGTGAGGGTCGAACGTCACCAGGACGCTGCGACGCCCCGTGGCCTCCGCCCGCCGGCGGATCTCCTGCAGCACCGCCCAGTGGCCCAGGTGCACACCGTCGAACGTTCCCACCGTGACCACGGTGCCGCGGTCGCCCGGGATCCCCGGCGGGTAGGGCCAAGAGGCGGCCGTCACGAGGCGAAGACCTTCCGGGGCCGGAGCACCCCGTGGTCGATCTCGCCGATCGCGAGGAGTCCCCCGGCGTGCGCGACCGCGACCGCCCGGTCCGACGCCTCCGCACCCACGTCCAGTCGGAGCCGCTGTCCGTGCCGCAGCCGGGCCGCCTGGTCGTCGTCGACCGCCAGGCACGGAAGGTGCCCGACCGCCGCCACGGGGTCGACGCGTCCGGCCACCACGCGCTCGGCATCCGTCAGCTCACCGAGCCCCAGCGCGTCCGAGACCTCGAACGCACCGATGCCGGTACGGCGTAGCGCGGTCAGGTGCGCTCCGACGCCGATCGCCCGTCCGAGGTCGCGTGCGAGCAAACGCACATAGGTCCCGCTCGAACAGCGCACGGAGAAGCGGATCTCGGGGAGCGCCCATCCCGTGAGCTCGATCCGGTGGACGGTGACCGCGACCGGAGCGAGGTCGACGCGCTCGCCCCGTCGCGCTCGACGGTGCATCGGCTCGCCCGCCACCTTCTTCGCCGAGAACTGCGGCGGAACCTGATCCAACGCCCCGCGCAGGCCTGCGAGCGCGTGGCGCACGACCTCTTCGGACACCCCGGACAGGTCACCGTTCTCGGTCGTGACGACGCCCTCGCAGTCGAGGGTGTCCGTCTCGGCCCCGAGTCGAGCCGTGGCCTCGTACGCCTTGTCCAGGCGAGAGAGGTACTCGGCGAGCCGCGTCGCCCGGCCGACGCAGAGCAGAAGGAGTCCGGAAGCGAAGGGGTCGAGCGTGCCGGTGTGCCCGATGCGCCGCGTCCCGAGCGCGCGCCGGGCGGCTGCGACGACGTCGTGCGACGTGGGTCCCTCGGGCTTGTCGACCGGGAGCACGAAGTCTCCGTCCTCGAGCCTCACCGGGCGGCTTCTCCCCCGGCCTCTCCCTCCTCTCCGGAGACGAGATCCACGTAGGTGGCTCCGTCGGGGGCGCCCTCCGGCTCGTCTCCGGAGTCGTCGTCCCCTGCTTCGTCCGGCTCGTCGGGAGGCAGAACCTCCGCGAGCACCTCCTCGATCCGCCGTCCGCCCTCGTACGAGCGGTCGGGCCGGAAGCGGAGCTCCGGAACGCGCCGGACGTGCAGGATCCTGCCCAGCTCCGTCCGGAGGAAAGGGGCGGCGGCCTCGAGTCCCTCGACCGAAGTGGCCAGCTCGTCCCCGCCGGCGATCGAACGGACGTAGATCCAGGCTGCGCCGAGATCTCGCGCCACCTCCACGCCGGTGATCGTGACCGATCCGACGCGGGGGTCGCGCACCTGGAGGCGGATGAGCTCCGAGAGCTCGCGCCGGAGCTGCTCGGCGAAGCGCGCGAGCCGTCGGCTCACGTCAGTACGTCTCCCTCGTCACGCGCACGATCGACGCGCCGCCGTGCTGCTCCACGAAGCGGTCGGTCTTCTCCAGGATCGATCCGGCGAGCCGGCCGTCGCTGGACACCAACGCGATCGTCAGCTCGGCCCGCGCGGGGACGTCCTGAAGCCCCGTCTCGGCGACCGAGACGTTGAACTTCGAGCGAAGCCGATCCCGCAGCGAGCGGAGCACGGAGCGCTTGGCCTTGAGGGACACGCAGCCGGGCAGAGCGAGCTCCCACGTCTGCGACGCGACGACCATCCCGACGGGTCTCCCCCCGGATCAGGCCGAGCTGGCGAGCGTGCGGGCCACCTCTTCGACGGTGTAGCTCTCGATGACGTCGCCCACCTTGATGTCGTTGAAGTTGGCGATGCCGATTCCGCACTCGAACCCTTCTCGGACTTCCTTCACGTCGTCCTTGAAGCGCTTGAGCGACGAGATCTCCCCGTCGTAGATGACGACGCCGTCGCGGATCAGGCGGGCGTGGTGCTTGCGATCGATGCGGCCGTCGGCGACGTAGCACCCGGCGATCGTGCCGACCTTGGAGACGCGGAACGTCTCGCGCACCTCCGCCGTGCCCTCCACCGTCTCCCTCTTCTCGGGCGAGAGCATGCCTTCGAGCGCGGCGGTGATGTCATCGACCGCCTCGTAGATCACGTCGTAGACGTTGATCTCGACGTCTTCCTGCTCGGCCGCCTGCCGAGCCGCCGTCTGAGGACGAACCCGGAAGCCGAGGATCACCGCACCCGCCGTCTGCGCGAGCAGCACGTCGGACTCGTTGATCGCGCCGACACCGCGGTGGATGACCTCGACGCGCACCTCATTCGTGCCGAGCTGCTCGAGTGCGTCGGAGAGCGCCTGGACGGAGCCGTCCACGTCTCCCTTGATGACGAGCGGCAGACTCGACACCTGCCCACTCTCCACGAGCGAGCTGAAGTCGCCCAGCTTGAGCCCGCGCTCGCGGATGCGGAGCTGCTTCTCGCGGTCGAGACGCTGCCGGTTCGCGGCGATCTCCGAAGCCTGATCGGCCGACATGGCCTGGAACGTGTCTCCCGCCTGGGGAACGCCACCCGCGCCGAGCACCTGGACCGGTGTCGCCGGGCCGACCTCGTCGACCGGCTGCCCGCGCTCGTCGAGCAGCGCCTTCACGCGCCCGTCGTACAGCCCGACGATGAACGAGTCGCCGACGCGCAGCGTGCCCTTCTGCACCAGCACCGTCGCCACGGCCCCCTTCCCCTGGTCGAGCTGGGCCTCGATCACCGTCCCGACCGCCTCGCGATCCGGGTTGGCCCTGAGCTCCAGCATCTCGGCCTGCAGGAGCACCTTGTCGAGCAGGTCGTCGATGCCCTGCCCCGTCTTGGCCGAGATCTCGGCCGCGAGTACGTCGCCCCCGAAGTCCTCCACGTTGACCGCGTGCTGCAGGAGCTCCTGCTTCACCCGCCCCGGGTCGGCCGCGGGCAGGTCGACCTTGTTGATCGCGACGATCATCGGAACGCCCGCGTTCTTGGCGTGGCTGATCGCCTCGATCGTCTGCGGCATGACCGAGTCGTCGGCGGCGACCAGCAGGATCACGATGTCCGTGACGTCCGCGCCCCGGGCCCGCATCGCGGTGAAGGCGGCGTGCCCCGGCGTATCCAGGAACGCGATGCTGCGCCCGTCCGGGAGCTCGACGTGGTACGCACCGATGTGCTGCGTGATGCCCCCGGCCTCACCGGCGACGACGTTCGATTCCCGGATGCGGTCGAGCAGGAGCGTCTTTCCGTGGTCGACGTGTCCCATGACCGTGACGACCGGCGGACGCGGCTCGAGATCCTCCGGCGCGTCCTCCTCCTCGACGGTCTCCGCCTCCACGACGTACTCCTCCTCGCGGACGGCCGTGTAGTTGAACTCGTCCAGAAGGAGCTCGATCTGGTCGAAGTCGAGCCGCTGGTTGATGGTGACGAGGAGCCCGAGGTTCTTGAACGCCGACCCGATAATGTCCGTCGACGACACGTCGACCAACTCGGCGAGCTCGGCGACGGTGAGAAACTCGTTGACGCGCACGGTGCGGCGCTCGCGCTCCTTCGCCTCCTCCTTCTCGGCCTCCTGGGCCTCGATCTCCTCCGCCGAGAGGCGTTGGCCCTTCCGACGCTTCTTCTTCCCCTTCCCGCCCTTCAACTCCGCCATGACCCGGGAGATGTTGGACTGGACCGCATCGCGATCCACGCCCTTCTTCCGCCCCTTCTTGCGGTCCCGACGCTGCCGGCGACCGTCGGCCGTATACCCCTCGGCCTGAATGCGCACCTGACCGCCCGGGCCGGCGCTGGCGGCCGGAGCCGGTGTCGGCCGTCGGATCGTCCGCACCGGACCGTCCGGCTGACCGGAGCGGGCGGGCGCCGGGAGCGATCGGGACGAGTCCTCGTCCTCGGAATCGTCTCCACCCACGTCGTCCGAAGCGGCCGCGGCCGGCGCGGGCTCGTCCTCCTCCACCTCGGCCTCTTCCGACTCCTCTGCAGCCTCGATCTTCGAGGCCTCGGCGGAGACCGGCTCGTCCGACGTGTCGAACTCCTCGTCCGCCTCGGCGTTCACGGTCTCGTCGTCCGCGAAGTCGGGCTCGTCGGCGGCCTCGGCGGTCACCCCGGCTTCGTCCTCCTCGTCCTCGAACTCGTCCTCCGCCTGCTCCGGCTCGGGGGGCGGCACGTCGTTCGCCTTGCGGCGCCGACGGCGCCTGCGCGGGGACGTGGGAGCCGCGTCCTCCAGGGCCGCCTGGATCGCCTTCGTCGGGTCCTTGTGACCGGCCCGGCGCTCCCGCTCCATCTTCGCGAGCACCTTTGCCGTCTGGCCGTCCGTGATCGTCGCATCCTCGTCCGACACGGGAATGCCCATGTGCCGGAGAAGCGCGATGAGATCGTCCGTCCCGACCTTGAGATCGTCCGCCAGCTCGAAAACCTGCATGCCTTCTTTATGCCTCCACTGCGTCTGTACCGCCTTCACCGCCAAGCTCCTCGGCGAGACGTTCGGCGAGCGAGCGCTGCGTCACCGCGACCGCCGAAATCGGTCCCCGTCCGAGCGCTGCGCCCAACGTGTCACGATCCCCCAGGATCACCCGGGGGATCGTGCGGTCGTGCATCGTCGTCCGTATTTTGTCCATCTGGACGCTCGAAGCGTCCCCCGCGATCAAAACCAGCCGGGCCTCGCCCTCGCGGATCGCCCGGCGGACGGCCTCCGTCCCCGGAGCCACGCCACCGGCCCGACGGGCCAGACCCAGGAGCCGCAACGCGTTACGCGTCCGGCTCTCCATCGCTGTCGTCGCCTTCGGCGGATTCGTCGGCGTCCGTGGATTCCTCCTCGGACGCCTCTTCCACCGTCAGCTCGCCTTCCACCACCGTCAGCTCGTCGATGAGCTGGAGCAGGCGGTCGGCATCTTCTTCGCCGATCCCGGAAATCCCGAGAAAATCCCGTCGTTCCAGGTCGATGATCTGCAGAAACGTATCATATCCGGCCTCCGAAAGGGCCGCCAGTACGGGCGGCCGCAGCGCCAGCTCGGAGAGAGGGAAGTCGGAGGTCTCGTACTGCTCGTCCACGGTGGGTTCGGAGAAGACCGACAGGTCGGCCCCCCGCTCGACCCACTCCCGGGACCCGTAGAGGTCGATCTGCCATCCGATGAGCTGCGACGCCAGCCGCACGTTCTGGCCGTTGCGGCCGATCGCCAGCGAAAGTTGATCCTCGTCCACGATCGCCGTGATCACCTGCCGCTCCGGATCGCTCAGAACCTTCGACACCCGCGCCGGGGCCAGCGCCCGGCGCGCGAAGACCTCGGGGTCGGGATGCCAGGGCACGATGTCGATGCGCTCACCACCCAGCTCGTTCACGACGGCCTGGACACGCGAGCCCTTGAGGCCGACGCACGCACCCACCGGGTCGATCGACTCGTCCCGGCTGTACACGGCGATCTTCGTCCGTCCCCCGACCTCGCGCGAGATCTCCCGGATCTCGACGATTCCCTGGTAGATCTCCGGGACCTCGAGCTTGAAGAGTGCGGCCACGAAGAGGGGGTCGGCGCGGGAGAGGATCAGGCGCGGCCCCTTGGGCGTCTCGTCGACCTTCTTGAGGACGGCGCGGATGGGGTCGCCCTGCCGGAATCGCTCGCGCGGGTTCTGATCCTTCCACGGAATGATCGCGTCCGCGTCCCGCGCGAGGTTCAGCATGACCACGAGCTTGCCGCGCTCGATCTGCTGAAGCTCCCCCGAGAGGAGCTCTCCCACGCGATCGGCGAACTCCTCGCGGATACGGTCCCGCTCGTTCTCGCGCACGCGCTGGACGATGCGCTGCTTGACGGCCATGACCGCGTTCCGACCGAAGTCGCCGAAGTTGACCGGGATCTCCATGACGTCGCCGACCTCGAACGTGTCGTCGTCCCAGCGCGCCTCCTCCAGGGAGATCTCGCACGCGGGATCCTCGACCTCCTGGACGACGCGCCGGAGCACGACGATGTCGAAGTCCCCGGTGTCCTCGTCGATATCGATCTCTGCCTGCACGGTCGGGCCGTGGATCCGCGCCAGCCCGGCCAGGATCCCGTCCTTGACCAGGTCGGCCATCTCCTCGTCCGTGAGGCTCTTGGTCGCCGCGACGTCTCGAAACGCCGCGACGATCTGGGCCGCGTTCGCCATGTCTATCTCCTCACTTCCACGTGAACACGAGGTGGGCCTTCCGGATCTCCGACCTCGGAATGCTGACCTCTTCCCCCGAGGACAGGCGCAGTCGGACCGACTCGTCGTCGGTTCCGGCATCCGCCAGCCCCAGCAGCTCCCCTTCCAGGCGCGCAGACCGCCCCAGGAGGAGCTCCCTCCCCTTGACGGCCACGTGCTCACCCCGGAAACGCTCGAAGTCCCGCTCGCGTACGAGCGGGCGATCGACCCCGGGCGAAGACACCTCGAGCACGTACTGCTCGGAGAGCGCCTCGTGGTCGTCGAGCCACGGCTCGAGGGCGCGACTCACGTCCGCACACTCGTCCACGGTCACACCCGATCCGGGCTCCGAGTCCGGCTTGTCGATCCGGACTTTGAGCATCGGTCGCCGCCCACTGCCGCCCCACCGGATCTCGACCAGCTCGTAGCCGAGCGCCTCGAGGCGCTCTTCGAGCCCACGATCGATCTCCGGAACCGCCCGCATCGGACCCTCCAATCAACAAAGGGCACGCCGCAGCAGCGACGAACCCCAGTCAACAACGAACAAAAAAGCGGGGGCGACCAACTCCCCCACTTCGATGAACCGCCGGAACGTCCCCGCGGCTGAAGCGAACCGTGAATATAGTCGGGTACTGGAACGCCCTCAAGGTGAGGGCGCGTGGCATGGTGGGTCACCCCACGACTGCGCGCGGATCAGCTCTCTTGCGGGTCGTCTCCTTCGGGGGCGCGCGCCTCGAGCGACTCCACGCGGGCGGCGAGGGCGTCCACCGCATCGCGGAGTTCGCGCACCTCCGCGTGCGTGGCAAAATCCAGGCGCTCGCGCGCGCCTTCGGCCGCCGTCTGCGCCCGGTCCATGGCCTCCTTCAGGACCTCCCGAGCGCGGTCCGACGAGAGATCGCCGCGCTCGCGCGCCTCCTGAATTGTCTCCTCCAGCGCGTCCTTGAAGGCCCCGAGAACGCCAAGCCCCTGCCGGACGCCGTCGGCGAATCCCTGCGACCCCGTCCACGAGCGCTTCGCGCGCGGGCCGTCGTCCCGTTCGTCGGACCCCGACCCGGTCGGCCCGCTCCCTTCGGGTCCGATTCCCTCGGGTCCGGTCTCGCCGAGGGATCCTTCGTCCGCTCCGGTCTCGGCGGTCGCGGAGTCGTCGATCCCGGGCTCGCTCGCGCCGGAAGCGGTGGTGTCGTCGTGCATCTCCCCTCTCCTCCTTCGGTCGATCGGGCTCGGGCCCAGGGGGCTTCTAGTTGCCGACGCGCGTGATCGTGGCGCCCAGCCCCGCCAGACGCTCGTCGATCCGTTCGTACCCGCGTTCGATCTGCCGGATGTTGCGGATCTCGCTCGACCCCTCGGCGCCGAGCGCGGCGATGAGGAGGGCCATGCCGGCCCGAATGTCCGGGCTCTCGACGACCCCACCCCGCAACGGGCTCGGTCCCACGACGACCGCGCGGTGCGGATCGCACAGGATGATCGAGGCGCCGAGACCCACCAGCTTGTCCGTGAAGTACATCCGCGACTCGAACATCTTCTCGTGGATGAGCACGGTGCCGTGACACTGCGTGGCCGCGACGAGCGCGATCGAGGTCAGGTCGGCCGGAAAGGCGGGCCACGGGCCGTCGTCGACCTTGGGGATCGCGCCGAAGGCGTCCTGCCGGATCCGGTGCTCGCGCGCGCCGTGGACCTTCAGGTCCGATCCGTGGACTTCACATTCGATCCCCAAACGCCGAAAGCCGATCAGCGTGGAGTCCAGATGCTCCACCGGCGCACCCTCGATCGTGATGTCGCTCCCGGTCACCGCCGCGAGCCCGATGAAGGAGCCCGTCTCGATGTGGTCCGCCCCGACCCGGAAGCGGGTGCCGCGCAGCTCCTCCACGCCCTCGATCGTCAACCGGTGCGTCCCGATGCCCTCGATGCGGGCGCCCATGGCGACGAGCAGCCGGCAGAGGTCCTGCACGTGCGGCTCGGCCGCGGCGTTGCGGATCGTGGTCGTGCCCCGCGCTCTGACGGCGGCCATGACCGCGTTCTCCGTCCCCGTCACCGAAGGCTCGTCGAGGAAGAAGTCGGCCGCCCGAAGCTGCTCGGCCCGGATCGCGTATCCGCCGTTGAGCGTGACCTTCGCACCCAACGCCTCGAAGGCGAGGAAGTGCGTATCCATCCGGCGCCGTCCGATCACGTCGCCGCCCGGCGGAGGCAGCTCGACGTGGCCGAACCGGGCCAGAAGCGGCCCGGCCAGCAGAAGAGAGGCCCGGATCCGCTTCGCCAGGTCGGCGTCGACGGCGTCGGTCCGCACCCCATCCGCGTTGATCGTGACTTCGTTCGGACCGCTCCACTCCACCTCGGCCCCGAGCGACTCCACGATCCGCAGGAAGGTCTCGACATCCCGGATGCGCGGCACGTTCTCCAGCGTCACGGGCTCGGACGCCAGCACGGTGGCCGCCAGACACGGCAGGGCCGCATTCTTGTTTCCGGCAGGGCGGATCCGGCCTTCGAGCCGACGCCCGCCCTCGACGAGAAAGGTTCCCATGGAGTCCGCGAATCGGGGTGGGAGAGCCGGGGACCGGAGAGGGGAGGAAGCGTCCGCCGGCCCGGTCGCGGGAGGGTGAAGATACACGCGATACCGGATTTGCACGATGCGTGCCGCGACGGCTTCCTGTTAGAATGACCCCATGGTCAACGCGATTTTCGCCCCCGCTGTCCAGGCCGCGGAGGGCGTCGGCGGAGTCGTTCTCGCGGCGCACGTGGCCGTCATCATCCTCGCCGCTGCCGTCCTCGTGCTCGCCGTGCTCGGCGCCGTCCTGTTCTGGCGCGCCAATCTGATCCTCCGTGACGTCCGGCGCTCGGCCGAGCGGAGCCTGGCGCCCGTCTCGGACCGGGCGGCGCGGATCTCCGACAACGTGGAGTTCATCACCCAGTCGCTGCGCACGGACGTCGAGTCGCTCAACGCCTCGGTGCGCTCACTCTCCGAGCGCCTTTCCCTGGCCTCCGACCGGATGGAAGAACGGATCGAGGAGTTCAATGCGCTGATGACGGTCGTGCAGGGCGAGGCCGAGTCGGTCTTCCTCGACACGGCTTCGACGGTGCGCGGCGTGCGGGAGGGTGCGCGAGCCATTGCCGATCGGGGCGGCTCGGGGGAACGAAGCGCCCGCGCCCAAGGGGACCACGAGGACACGCACGCAGGTGCGGGGTCGAGTGCCGAAGGCGCGGACGAGGAGAATGCGGGCCGGCTCTCCGGGGATTGACCGGCGCGGCCCGGTCGGCGTGCCGGGCTTCGCGGTCCTGACCGCCCTCACGTGGCTCGTCCTGATCCCCGAGCCCGCCGCGGCGTGGGGCCCGGCCACGC
>JANQME010000399.1 GCA_028280205.1 Longimicrobiales bacterium | reverse complement strand
GGGTGCCCGGGGGCCAGAAACGACGCTCGGCGATGCCGCTCATCAACTCGATGCGTCCCGGCCGCAGCCGGAGGCGGTCGTAGACGGGGGCGAGGCGCTCCTCGAGCTCGAGCGAGGTCACGACCTCGTCCGGCAGGACGTGCGCGACTTGCTCGATTCGGACGTGGCGAAAGCGCATGAGGGCGAACAGGGTAGTCGCTCCGCCCGAACGGGCAACCCGGACCGGCTTTCCGCGTGCGCCCGATATCGGCTTCAGCCTCTTCCTGGAATTCCGACCGGAACAAAGTCCGAAGGGTATGTTTCAGAGCATGAAGTACGGGGTCCACTTGGGGGCGAGCCTGGCGCTCGCGGGGTGGATGGTCTCCTGCTCGCCCGGAGCGGGGGCCGTCACGGGGGAGAATTCCACCACACGCGTCGACACCGACCTGCCGGACGGCGAGGTCGAGCGCGGGGGGCGCCACGAGAACGGCACCCTGCGTCCGCTCGCGGCGGAGAAGCTGGGGGATCCGATCCCCGGGCTCCTGCCCGAGGAGATCGCGGCGTTCGAACGGGGCAAGGAGCTCTTCACCAAGCGCTTCACGCCCGAGGAGGGGCTCGGCCCGCTCTACAACGCCAGCTCGTGCTCCTCCTGCCACAGCACGCCCGAGGTCGGCGGCTCCGCGGAGCTGTACCGCAATTTCTACATCTCCATGTTCGGCTCGAACGAGGCGTCGCAGTCCGCCCACTTCGGCGTCCCGAGCCCGGTCATCCCGGCCTTCGGTCCTCCCGGCGGAGGTCCCTTCACGACCGAGGAGGGCCGCATGGTCATTCCCGAGGAAGTCTTCATCTTCCCGGTCACGACCGCGCAGCGGAACGCGATCCCGGTCTTCGGCACCGGGCTCTTCGAGTTCATCTCGGACGCGACGATCCTCGCCAACGAGGACTACGCGGACATCGACGGCGACGGCATCTCCGGACGCGCCGCCGGCGACAACGGCGACCTCGGACGCTTCGGCGTGAAGGCGCAGTCGAACAACATCGAGCGCTTCACGCGCCCGCCGCTGAACAACCAGATGGGCATCACGAGCGACCCCTTCCTCGGCTCCGCCGGCACCGTCTCGCTGTCGAGCGCCGTGCAGGGGACGATCGACCCGGACGCGCCCATCCAGGACAACGACGACATCGAGGACCCCGAGATCTCCCACGAGGACCTCGGTGACCTGATCGCCTTCTCGCGGTTCCTCGCGCCGCCCGACCGCATGCCCTTCGGCGACGTCGAGCTCGCCGGCGAGCAGGTCTTCGACTCCATCGGCTGCGCCCAGTGCCACATCCCGTCGCTCGCGTCGTCCCTCGGTCCCGTCGAGGCGTACACCGACCTGCTCCTGCACGACATGGGGCCGGACCTCGCCGACGGCCTGCACTTCGGCGACCTCGGCCCGGCGGCGGAGACGACCGGTTCGGAGTGGCGCACCCAGCCTCTGTGGGGCGTGTCGATGCACGGCCCCTGGCTCCACGACGGGCGCGCGGACACGCTGCGCCGGGCGATCGTGATGCACGGTGGCGAGGCCCAGGCCAGTCGCGACGCGTTCGTCGCCCTGTCCCAGCAGGACCGCCGCGCCCTGCTCGCCTTCCTGGAGGCTCTGTGATCATGAGACGAGCCGTCATCACCGTCGCTCTCGCCGGCCTCGCGGTCGGAACCCTCGCCACGTCGAGGCGCCAGCTCACGACTCTCTCCGGCGGCGGCGTCGTCCGCGTGTCGACCGGCTCGGAGGCCGGCGCCGACATCCTGAAGCGGCGCTTCGAGGACGACCGCTTCGAGGAAGGGCTCCGTCTCTTCGATCTGCGTCGCCACCGCAAGGACGGCCTCGGCTTCCCGGAGATGAACGCGGACAGCTGTCGCGCGTGTCACCAGGATCCGGTCATCGGCGGAGCCGGACCGATCGAGCTCAACGTCAGCCGCATGGGTCACGAGGCCGGCGGCGTCTTCACCGACGTGCCCGGCGGCCAGGGAATCAGCAAGCTCTACCCGCCCTACGTGGAGGGACGTGAGGAGTACGACGTGCAGGAGCCCAACGTCTTCGAGCAGCGCCAGACGCCGTCGATCCTCGGCGATGGTCTGATCGAGGGCATCGACGACGCGACGATCCTCGCCAACGAGGACCCGACCGACGCGAACCTCGACGGGATCTTTGGCGTGGCGCGCGTGCTCACGGTCGCCGGCCAGCCCGAGGTCGGACGCTTCGGTTGGAAGGCGCAGGTGCCGACCCTCGAAGACTTCGCCCGCGACGCGTTCGGCGGCGAGCTCGGCATGACCACGCCCGACGACAGACGCGGGTTCGCGTTCACGACGGACGCCGACGGACATCCGGACCCGGAGGTGGACAACCGCGAGGTCCGGAACGTCGCGCACTTCATGCGGCTCCTGCCCGCACCCGAGCGCAAGGGCAGCACCGACCCCGGCGTCGCCGCGGGCGAGGCGCTCTTCTCGAGCATCGGCTGCGCGATCTGCCACATCCCGTCGCTCCCCGGAGCCGACGGTCCGGTGCCGCTCTACTCGAACCTCCTGCTCCACAACGTGATGGAGCCGGGCTTCCGCGGTATGGCCGAGCCGGGCGCGCCCATGGGCTTCTTCCGCACACCGCCCCTGTGGGGCATCAGCGACACGGCGCCGTACATGCACGACGGACGCGCGTCGACGCTCCTGTCGGCGATCCTCGCCCACGACGGGGAAGCCGCGTCGGTGACGGCGAACTACGAGGCATTGACCCAGCAGGAGAAGGACGATCTGCTCCTCTTCCTGGAGGATCTGTAACTCGCCCCGACCCCGTTCACCGATCGCGCTGATCGGACTCGTCGTCGCCTGCGGCCCCGCGGCGACCGAGGATCCGTCGGTGCGGACCGAGGCGCTCGAGCCGCCGCCGCTCGCCTTCACGGTGCGCGGGCGTTGGGCCGACCCCGGCGCGCTCACCTACGCCGTCGAGC
>JANQME010000046.1 GCA_028280205.1 Longimicrobiales bacterium | reverse complement strand
GGTGCGCCACGACGGGGGCCGGGTCGAGCGACACGGCCTGGTAGGTCGCCCCGCCTCCGACGGCCGTGAACGGATCCAGCCCCTCGAGGGCACCCCATCCGACCGAGCCGAGACCGCTGTCGCCCCGGTTCTGGAAGTAGAACGACGCCACCACGAGGTTGCCGCCCGCACCCACGTACTCGGCCAGGCGGCCGCCGAGCGAGGTCGACTCGTCGAAGAGCCCATTGGCGAAGAGGAGCACGACGTCGAAGTCCGAGAGGAAGTCGAGCGACGGGAGCTGATTGAGGTAGAAGAAGGTCGTGTCCGCAGTCAGGTCGGGGCCCTGCGACAGAAGCTCGGCCACCGCCTGCGTCTCGTCGAAGTCGCCGCCGGACAGGACGAGGGCCCGGGTACCGCACGGGCTGTTCTGGGCCCGGAAGTCGGTGATGACCGCGTCGTCGGTCGACCCGAGGACGACCTCGCGGACGACCGGGCAGATCTCGACGCCGACGGGGGCTGCGGGCTGCACCGAGTAGCTGCCCACGGCGAGGTCCACGAACAGGTAGGTCCCGTCTTCTTCCGTGACCACGGTGCCCACCGTCGAGCCTTCCGCGAGGAGCGCGATCGAAAGGCCGCCCACGGGATCTCCGTTCGCCTCCCGGACCGCCCCGCGGATACCCGGCCCGCTGTAGCGGATCTCCGCCGCGACCCGAATGGTCCCGACGTCCTCGGAAAGCCTCGTGAAGACCGTGGAGCGATAGAGCTCCGTCTCGCCGTCGTAGGCGACGAGGGAGATCTCGACCGTCCGCCCGATCGCCCCCTCAGGGACCTCGATGTCGAGCGTGTGCGCCGCCGCACCGGGTGTGACGTCGATCGAGCCTCCGCTGACCTCCTCACGAGTCACCGAATCGACGACGGTATACTGGTAGCGGTCCACCCGGTCGAACGCCTCGCCCAGCGCGGTGGTCTCCGCCTCCGAGACGAGCTGCGGGCCGTCCACGGACAACTGGACGGTGACGCTCGAGTCCGCCCGCGGACCCGTCGCGTCCGCGCAGGCGCCGAGCACACCCGAGAGCACGAGCGCCGCGATGAGCCGGCGCGCCGCCATCAGAGTCCGCCTCCCTTGAGCTGCACACCGAACGTGGCGTAGACGCCGTCCCGGGACCCGAGCTCGCCGTCGCCGCCGAAGCGGCCGGCGCTCGTCTCGATGTGTACCGGCCCGAGCCGGAGCGCTACGCCGGCCGTGTAGGTCGTGAGCCCGTCCTGGGCGAAGGCGTAGCCCCCGCGCAGCGTCAGGATCGGGACCTTCTGCTCGACCCCGAAGGAGATCCGCTCGTCCCACGGCGAGGAGAACCGCCCGCGCGGCGACACGACGATCCCAACGGCTTCGAGCGTCGTGGCTCCACTCGACGACCGCCACCCCACACCTCCGCGGTACACCTGAGGGAAGTACGACTGCTCGAAGAGGTCTCCCCCGGCCTCGGAGACCGCCAGGCCGACTCCGTCCGGATCCACGGGCTCGTCCTGGAAGCGGTCGAAGAACTCCTCGACCCCGAGGCTCTCGTCGAAGTTCTCGTCGAAGTCCTCCTCGGTGAACTCCGCGGTCCACGCGACGAGATTCTCGTCCCACTCCATCCGTTGCCAGACGTTCGTCCCGGAGGCCGCTGCCCGGAAGCCGCCGGGGAGGTCGAGCGAGAGACCGAGGTCGAAGCCGTACCCGGTGCCGCTCTCGGACTGCACGGAGACGGATTGGATGACGAACGACTGCTCATTCAGGTCGATGACCGGCTCGAAGAAGCGCCCGTCCAGAAGGCCGTGACCCTGTACGTAGCGGCCTCCGACCCCGATCGACAGCGCACCGACCGTCGTCCCGTACGAGACCGTGTACTCCGTGAACGACGTGGTCCGCCAGCCGGTGTTACCGACCCTGTAGTTCGGCAGGTTCTCCTCCTCGAAGCCGTTGCCGAACAGGTCGGCCAACTCCCTGCTCAGCGTCGCCTGGGAGAGGACACGACTGCGCACCCGAAACGCCACCGGCCCGAACGCGACGCCGACAGTGGGAAGAGGCGACCCCGGCGTGGGAGCGTCGATCTGCTCGGCCCCGAAGGCGGTTGCGAATCCCTCGGTCACGCCGATGATGCGGAGGCCGGTGTCGGGGATGGCGTCGACGGCGCTCTGCGCGTCGTCCCCGCCTTCGACGATCGCGCGGAAGTCGTCGAGCGTGGCGCCGTCCCCGAGCCCCGAGACGCCGATCTCGGCGAGCGAGACGTTCCACCCGTCGGCCCAGCCGAGGTTGGCCGGGTTCCACTCGACCGCGTCGACGCCCGTGACGAAGACCATCCCCCCGCCGCCCATCCCGACCGAGCGGGCCCCGGCGGCCATCTGGGCCGAGGCGTCCGCCGGGAACACGAGGACCGCCGTCGAGAGTGCCGCCGCTGCCGCTGTGAAGTGCCGAGGGGGGGCGGGGCGGGTCATCGACGGAGTCTCAGATGTGCGGTCACGCGTCCGACCTCGTCCGGGCCGCTCGACGTGGCGAAGTCGATCTCGGCCTCGAGCTCGATGATGAGCATCTCGCTGGTGCCGATTCCAGTGATGCCGTATTCGAGCTCCTGGTTGAACTCGATCGTGCCGTCGCCCGAGGTCGTCTCGCCCACGACGAGCACGTTCCCCGTAACATCCAGGGTGGTAGCCGAGGGCAATCCGCCGGGACCGGTGCGCACCACCTCCGAAAGGCGGTACGACGACACGCTGCTGTTGAAACGTGCCTTGAGGTTGCCGTCGACGCTCACGCTGCCTACGAGTTGAGTCGGCACGCCGTCGGCGTCGAAGTCGATGAAGTCCAGGCTCGCGGTAACCGTCGGGTTCAGAAGGAAGAGGTCGTCACCGAGGCGGCGCAGCACGACCTCGTCGGCCCACAACCGTACGAGCCCGGAAGAGAAGCACTGGCGCGCGTCGGGCGAGCAGCTCCCCTCGAAGAGCACGCCGTCGCCTGGAGCCGGGGCGGGCCCCACCGTGGTCGGCGGAGGCGGGAAAGATCCCCCCGGAAGGGTCGCGGGGGGGCCGGGCGCGACGGCGATCGCGTCGGCGGTGATCACCGCCGCGATCGGACCCAGCTCGTCGATCTCGGCGCTGAGCACGCCGCTCGTCAGGTCGAAGGCGCCGTCGTATGTCTTCACCGAGCCGTCCGCCTGCACGACAGCGACGGAGACCCGCGCCTCTTGTCCCTCCTCCAGCGCGTCGACGGGTACCCGAATCTCGACACGGGCCGACTCGTCGAGTCGAGTCCCCACGGGCTGCAGATCGAACGCGGTGCCCGGCACGGCGACGCCCGCGTCGGACGGGAACGACGCACCGAAGAGCTGCTGCACCGTCACCACCACCGGGCTCGTCAGGGCGTTGGCCGGAACCTCGAGAGCGAAGGAGGGCGGCAGACCCACCGTCCCCCCGTCGATCCCGATCTGGACGTCGGCGCCCTGATCCGGGGCGAGCTCGAAGGGTAACTCCTGGTCCGTCTGCTGACATCCGGCGAGCGCGAGCGCGAGCGTAACCGCGACCGGAAGCCGGTGGGAGGGGCATGATGTACGCATGATCTGAAAGTTGCGACCGGCTTCGACGGGCTCGCAACGTTCTCGTCGCCCTCTCCTTGACGGGGGGCACCGGGCCCGGCACGCTCCGCTCACCGTGCGCCGTGCGGGCGCAGGGAACCGAATCGACGGAGGAGCGAGGATGTCGGGTGAGGGAGTGCGTCGAGTGTCGGGAGCGGTCGCGGTGGTACTCCTGTCGACGGCGGCTGCCGCCGCCGGCCAGGACGAAGCGGGGGCACGCGCCGCGGTGGAACAGGTGTTCGAGGGGATGCGAACCGCGAACGCGGACATGGTGCGGGACGTCTTCGCAGCCGACGCCCGCTTCGCGTCACTCGACGGCGAGGGAGCCAGCGCCACGGTCCAGGCTCAAAGCGTGGAGAGATGGCTCTCCGCGATCGACGAGTCGGCCGGGCGGTGGGACGAGCGCGTGTACGACGTGTCGGTCGTGGTCGACGGGCCCATGGCGTCCGTCTGGGCCCCGTACACCTTCTACCTGGACGGGGCGATCTCGCACTGCGGAATCAACTCCATCGAGCTGCTCTACGACGCCGACGGATGGAAGGTCACTCAGATCTCGGACACGCGGAGGGGCGAGGGCTGCCCCGACCCGCTGGGCGTGCACGACCCCGGGCGACGGGACGACCCGCCGGGTTGAGACACCCCGCCCGTTGCGCCCGATGGCCCCGAGGCGGCGGATCCGGCAGGACTCAGAGCCGTTCGAGGAAACGGTGAATGAGCCGGTGCGTGTCCGGTGCCTCGAGCACGTCGGTGTGCTCGTACCCCTCGATGAGCTCGAACGGCTGGCCGGCCGACGCGCTCAGGCTCTCGGCGTGGTCCCGGTGCACCCGCGCGTCGTTCTCCGGCTGCACGATGAGGAGCGGCACGTCGACCTCACGGATGCGCCGGCTCGGGGTGAGGGGCCGGAAGCTCCCCCCCACGCGCCACCAGAAGAACGGCCGTAGCAGAGCCATCACGAACCCGCCCGGGAGTCCTCGCTCGTCGCGCAGGAAATCTGCAGTCACCCGGATGACGTCTGCGGGCGCGGCCACGAGCACCAGTCCGTCGACCGGCGCGCCGTCCGCCACGGCCAGAACGCCCGCCGCGCCTCCCAGGGAGTGCCCCACGAGCACGAGCTGGCGATCGGGGAAGCGCCGGGCGGCGTAGCGGGCGACGGCGACCAGGTCGTCGCGAAAGTGGCGCACCGTGACGTACGGCACGGGCTCACTGCGACCGTGTCCGCGCACGTCGAACAGGAGCACCTCGTGACCCGCACGGGCCATCGGCTCCGCCAGTCTGAGCACCGTCGAATAGTTGGCACCCCACCCGTGCGCGATCAGGAGGAGCGGCTCGTACGGCTGAGCCGGCGCCGGGGTGAGCAGCCAGGCGGCGAGCTCGTGGTCTCCGGACGGGATCCGGAGATCCTCGTGCGGCAGTCCGAGCTCCGGGACCGTACGCTCGAACGGCCGGTAGGCCGGCCGCACGATGTGGTTCGCCAGCCGGTCGAGCGCGAGGAGGACCGCGGCCCCGGCCGCCGTCGCCGCGATCGGAATCAAGCGGCCCGCAGGTCGAGAAGCGCCCGCCGGACGTAGACCGGAACCATGGCGCGGCGCCACTCCGGGTCGACGATGATGTTGTCCAGCGGATGGCACTGACGGTGCGCCCGGGAGGCCAGCTCCTCCACGACCTCGTCGTCCAGGACACGGCCCTCGGCGACCTCGTCCCATCCGGTGAGGATGCGCGGCCGCGAACCCAGCCCGGTCACCACGCCCTCGATCCGGACGACCGTTCCGTCGTCCTCGCACTCCGCCGCCACCGCGACCGTGAGGAGCGGGAAGTCGATCGCCTTCCGCTGACGGAGCTTGGCATAGGCCTGGCGGAGCCGTGCGGACGCGAGCGGGATCCGGATCTCGACCAGGATCTCGTGCGGCTGCCTGCGCGTATTCGCGATCCCGTCCGCCACGAAGAAGTCGCGCACCGCGAGCTCGCGCCGACCCTCCGGGCCCGCCAGGAGGAGCGTCGCGTCCAGCGTCGCCAGCACCGGAGGCGTGTCCGCCGAGTGCGCGGCCACGCACTTGCGGCCGACCTTCGTGACGTGGCAGACGTCGCCGTCCTTCTTGAGGCACCAACCCAGTGCCTCCCTCCAGAAGCGCGTCTGGTTGTAGTACGTGCAGCGCGTGTCCAGACAGACGTTGCCGCCGAGGGTTCCCGCGTTGCGGAGCTGCGGCCCGGCGACGTGGCCGGCAGCAGCAGCGAGGGCGGGGAAGAGACGGGACACGTCGGGATTCGACGCGACCGCCGAGAGCGTCTCCGCCGCACCCACACGAAGCCGGTCGCCCTCCTCCCGGATCCCCCTCAGCTCATCGACGTCGCGCAGAGCCACGAGGTGTGCCGGCTCGAAGAGCCGGTGCTTCATGTTCGGGATCAGATCGGTCCCCCCGGCCACCAGCATCGCGTCGTCACCGAACTCGCCGAGCAGACCGAGCGCGCCGTCGACCGTGGACGGCCGGTGGTAGCGGAACGGAGGAAGCCGGAGCACCGGAGCTCAGCGCGTGGCCGACGGCGCGTGGCGCCGACCGGTCAGCGGCTCCCGCGGTCGGGCGACGATGACCCCGTCCTGCCCGTCCAGGGCGAGGATACGCTCGGAGAGCGTCCGCTCGCTGATCTGAACCGCCTCACCCACCAGCGGCGCGTGGAGCAGACGCAGCGTCCCGTCGACGCGCAGGGCGAGGCCGGTGTGGGCCACGTCCAGCCCCGGCGCCGTGCTCGTCGCCGCGATGATGTCGCCTTCGCGGATCTCGGACTCGACGCCCGCGATCCGATCCTCGGGGAGGTACAAACGGCCGCGCGCGCTGAGCACCCTCTCGATCTTCCGAACCGCCTCGAGGGCGCCGGGCTCGGAGAGCTGCCGGTACGCGCCGGGGTGCGTCGACATGAAGTCGACCGGCTCGTCGTCGAAGATCCCGCCGAGCGACTTCGTCACGTCGTCGACGAACAGCTTCCGCTCCGCATCGACGATCCACTCCGAGAAGTAGTGCAGACGACTCGGATAGCCGTCGATGTAGCCGTTCCGGTAGCGGAGGGAGCGGAGGACGCGTTCGTACTCGGCCTCGACGGCGGCGCGGTCCTCCAGGTACTCGCGAACGCCCGTCTTCACGAGGATGGCGGTGGCGAAGACGTTCTCCACGAACGTCACGCAGTCGAGGCCCCGGAAGTTGATCACGAGCTGCTCGGGCCCCTGGGCCTCGAGCGTGCCGGGCACGTACGCCGTACCGACGAAGCCTCGGCCGATCGTCGCCATCGCGCTCCCGATCGGGAGCGTGTCGGCACCGGCCTCCAGGGCGTCGCGGACGGTGGACGAGAGCACCGCCCAGTCCGGGTCGTCCCACGAAGCGGACCCGACGGGGGCCCCGGACGGGCGCACCGGCGGGGGGTGCGGCTCGAACGGCGACAGGTACATGCCCGCCACGAAGAGGAGCACGACGGCCACCGGGCCGAGCAGCGAGCGGTACTCCTTCATGGCTCAGTCGCCCCGGACGGCTTCGACCGAGGCCGGTTCAGCGACGCCGGGCGGGGGCGCATCGGCATCGTGGGCACCGGCGGCGGAAGCGCGACCGGCGCCGGGCGATGCGGGCTTGCCGAGTGACCCGGCCTCGCGCGCGCGCTCGAGGGCGCGCCACACGTTCGGCGGCGAGAAGGGCAGCCGGTCCAGACGCACGCCCACCGCGTCGTAGATGGCGTTCGCGATGGCCGGGATCGAGGGGTGCAGCGGGCCCTCTCCGGCCTCCTTCGCTCCGTAGGGCCCCTCGGGATCGATCGACTCCACGATCAGCGACTCCAGCGCGGGCGTGTCGAGGCTCGTGGGGATGCGGTAGTCCAGCAGCGACGGCGCATGGTGCAGCCCGGCCCGACCCTGCTCCTCGCCCTTGAAGACGTGCTCTTCCATGAGCGCCTCCGCGAAGCCCATGTACGCCGAGCCCTCCATCTGCCCCTCGACCAGAACCGGGTTGAGGGCGCGGCCGCAGTCGTGCGCGACCCAGATCTTCCGGACGTCCACGAAGCCCGTCTCCACGTCGACGTCCACCTCGGCGACGTGAGCGGTGAAGGAGTACGCCGGCGACGCGCCGATCGTGCCGCCCCTGTACTCTCCGTGCACGTCCTTGGGCGTGTTGTACCAGCCGGTCGCGCCCAGGGTACCCGACCGCGCCTCGGCGAGGTTGAACGCCTCCGCGATCGGCATGCGTCGAGCGGTGTCGGGCGCCCACGTCGCGTGCCCGTCCGCGAGCAGCACCTCGGAGGGCCGCACCTCCCACGCCTCGCCGACGGCCTCCTGCACGAGCCTGCGGAGACGCGTGGCGGCGTCGATCGCCGCGTTGCCCAGCATGAAGGTGACCCGGCTCGAGTACGCGCCGAGGTCGACCGGCGTGAAATCGGTATCGCCGCGCAACACCCGGACCCACTCGAGCGGCACGCCGAGCTCTTCGGCGGCGATGTAGGCGACGACCGAGTCGCACCCCTGGCCGATCTCGCTCGCCCCGCTGAAGACCGCGACCCGGCCGCTCCGGTCGATCTGCATCTGCACGGCCGACTGCGGCATCTCGTTCGGGTAGATCGGGTAGTTCGTGCCCGAGATGTAGGTCGAGCCCGCCACGCCGACGCCCCGGCCGAAGGGGAGCCGTCGGAACTTCTCCGCCCAACCGCTGGCCCGCTCGACCGACTCCAGACACTCGAGGAAACCGTTCGAGGTGACCCGGAGCTCGTTGACGGTCCGCGTGTGCTCACCGATGAAGTTGCGGCGCCGGAAGTCGATCGGGTCGAGACCCACGCGCTCGGCCAGCTTGTCGACCTGGACCTCGAACGCGAAGCGGGGCTGGACCGAGCCGTGGCCCCGCTTGGGCCCGCACGCCGGCTTGTTCGTGTAGACGCGCGTCGAGTCGAAGCGGTACGCCGGCATCGCGTACGGGGCGCAGAGAAGCTGCCCGGAGTAGTAGGTGGTCACGAGCCCGAACGAGGCGTAGGCGCCTCCGTCGAGCAGGATCTGCGCATCGACCGAGGTGAGCTTTCCGTCGCGCGTCGCACCCGTCCGGTAGCGCATGTGGAAGGGGTGCCTCCCCCGGTGGGAGTAGAAGACCTCCTCGCGGGTGTAGAGGATCTTCACCGGCCGGCCCGTCCGCATGGACAGCTTCGCCACGCAGAACTCGAGGTCGAACGGCTCGCTCTTCCCCCCGAACGCACCGCCGACGAGCGGCTGCAGCACGCGCACCGACGCCGGGTCGACCTCCAGCACGCGTGCCAGCTCGCGGTGCAGGTAGTGAGGCACCTGGGTGGCGGACCAGACGGTCAGCCGACCCACCCCGTCCCAGGAGCCGATGGCGCAGTGCGGCTCGATCGGCGCGTGCGTCGTGCCCTCGAAGAAGTACTCGCCCTCCACGACGACATCGGCTTCGTCGAGCCCCGCCTCGACCTCGCCGAACTCCAGATGGACCATCTTGGTGACGTTCCCGTTCCACCCCTCCTTCTTCGGCTCGTGGATGTACGGGGTGGAGCCGTCCGCGGCCCACGCCTCGTGCGGGTCCAGGAACGCCGGAAGCTCCTCGTACACGACCTCGATCCGCTCGAGCGCGGCGAGGGCGGTGTCCTCGTCCACGGCGGCCACGGCCGCGACCCCATCCCCGATGTAGCGGACGCGGTCCAGGCAGAGCGGGTACTCGTCCGGAGTCCATGGAATGATCCCGTATCGGGTCGGCATGTCCCGCCCGGTGATCACGGCGTGCACTCCGGGCATCGCCTCGGCGGCGGTCGCATCGATCGACACGATGCGGGCGTGCGGATGCGGACTCCTGAGGATCTTCCCGTGCAGCATCCCGGGCAGCGCGATGTCGTCGGTGTACAAGGCCCGTCCGGTGGACTTGTCGAGCCCCTCGACCTTGCGCATCGGCGTCCCGATCAGACTCGTAGCCTTCAAATCGTTGTCCGACTTCATGATGCGTCGCCCGGTGGTGCCATGCGAGCCGCCGCGGCTTCGACGGCGTCGTAGATCTTCGCGTACCCGGTACAGCGACACAGATTTCCGGACAGCGCCGCCCGTATCTCGTCCCGGCCCGGTCGCTGCACGCGCTCGAGGAGCGCCGCCGCTGAGCACAGGATCCCCGGTGTGCAGAAGCCGCACTGGGCCGCGCCGTTGCGATCGAATTCGTCCTGGAGGGGATGCGGGCCGGCGGGACCCGCGAGACCCTCGACCGTGGTGACCTCCCGACCCTCGACCGCGAAGGCGGGCGTGATGCAGGAGAGCGTCGGTTCGCCGTCCACGAGGACCGTGCACGCTCCGCAGTCCCCCTTGTCACACCCCTGCTTCGATCCGGTGAGTCCCAGACCGTACCGGAGTGCCTCCAGGAGCGTGAAGTGCGTGGGGACGCCGACGTCACGGGCGTCCCCGTTGACGCTCAGGCGGACGATGTCGGTGGCCGTATCCATCATCCTCAAGGTCGCGACGCGCGCCGACGGTCCGCAACGGGCCGCCGTGGACAGGGTTCCTTCATCCTTTAAAATTCGTTGGGCGATCGGTTGGTCGCCGATATCGAATGCCGATACAAGCCGCGTCTGCTGCCGGAGGTGGAGCACCCCCATGCCGTATCCCGAGATGATGGTCGCCCCGATGCGCGAGGATCTCGTGCGCGTCGGGTTCACCGAAATGAAGACACCGGAAGAGGTCGACGAAATCCTGGCGAACGAGAAGCGAACGACGCTCGTGGCCGTGAATTCGGTGTGCGGCTGTGCCGCCGCCATGATGCGCCCGGGCGTCTACCTCTCGCTGCAGGGAGAGAAGAAGCCCGAGGTGCTGACCACGGTCTTCGCCGGCCAGGATCTGGACGCGACGGACCGGACGCGAGAGTACATCACCGGCTTCCCGCCGTCCTCCCCTTCCGTGGCTCTCTTCAAGGACGGGGAGCTCGTCTACTTCATGGAGCGGCACCGGATCGAGGGCCGCCCCCCCGAGGACATCGCCTCCGACCTGCGCGCCGCCTACGAAGAGCACTGCTGACGGCGACTCCTGTCTCCAGCCGAGTTCCGCCGCCGAACCCACACGCGGGGTCCGACGAAAGATCGGGCCCCGCGCGCTCGTATGGGGAATACGTGCGGTGAAGCGCACCCGCCGTGCAACTCCGGGGCCGGGGATTTCGTCCTAACGGAAGACGGGCGGACGGATCGTCCCGTGGCGTGCTCGACGGAGAGGCTTTCGCGGCGCGCGGAGAGAGTCCAGGGGGGCTCGCACCACTCGTGGGAGGAGGAGGAAGACGATGAAGACGACGATGGGAAGGATCGGCGCAGCTCTCGTGCTCGCGCTGGCGCTGGGGACGGCTGCGCCGGTCGCCGCCGTCGGGCCCGATGAGCCCGACCCGACCGAGATCTACGTGATGAACAATCACCTCTCGGACGTGCGCGTGTTCGCGGAAGACGCCGACGGCAGGCTCCACAGCCTCGGCCGGGTCGCGCGCGGGGCGTTGCGCTCGATCGACGTGCCGGAGTCCGTTGCGGCGGACGGATATCGCATCAAGGTGTTCCCGGCGAGTCCGGTCTGGTCACCGATCGCCGACGAGTGGGGCATCAAGACGAGCGTGCTCCACAGCGAGCGGGACCTCAGGGTCACCATGTGGCTCGAAGCGGACCTCGCCCAGTCGCTGGTGGAAATCGAACGCGGCTGACGCACACGCCGGGTCGGCGTTCGACCGGGCTTCGAGTTGAAAGGGGTCGCGGGGAACCGCATGCACCTGCGCGGGGAGAGGTAAGAAGGCCCCGCGACCCCGCTCCGGCCCGCAGCCGCCGCGGAAAGCGGCGGAGCGCTCAGCGCCCGCGGATCCGCTCCCGCTGCCGGGCGGCGATCTCGACGAGGCGCCGCAGCTCGACGATCGGCTGCTCGGAGTCGTCGACCTGGAGGCGAAGCACCACGTCGTTGTTGAGCCAGACGCCGCCGTCCTGCTTCACCACGATCATCGCGGCGGACTGCATGCCCCGCGTGTCGCCGCCTGCGGCCTGTCCGGCCTCCAGAGCGGCGAGGAGTCGGAGCGAGAGGTGGCCCTCGGTCGTCTCGAACGCTTCGACCATGTCGTCCACGACCGCTGCGCCGGCGAGGATGTTGCCCTGTGCGGAGACGTGCCTCCCGACCCGGTGGCCCGCCCAGTCGGATGCGCGCGGGCCCGTGTGGGTCGAAACGCGGCCGTGCGCATCCATGACCGTAAACTGTCGGCCGCTCTTGGTCCACCGCTCCGGGCGGGGGTCGGGATCGCCGTCGAGGAGCGCGCGCACCACGGCGTCGGGCGCCAGCCCCGAGCGCAGAAGCTCGAGTCCGCGTGGCCCGTAGCTCACATCGACGATCGCCTGGGTGGCGACGACCCCGACGTCGGCCTCGGCCCACAGCACGCCGTTGCCGACAGAGAAGACGCGCGACTGCACGGCTCCCCCGACCTCTCCGGTCTCCGGGTCGTGGCCGAGGATCGAGAACGTCGCGACCGGCGGCCAGGAATCGGCATCGGTGGCGGCGGAGTCCGACGTCGCCGCATCCGTCGGGTCGGGCGAAATCGGGGCTTCGAGCGGCGCAGAGACTTCGGGCGACGCCGTTGCCTCCGGCAGCACCGGGGACTCGACGGCCGGCGGAGGCGGGCCGACGGTCGCGTCGCTCGTGCGCAGCTCGTCCGCAGCCGCTACGGCGACCAGAACCGCCGCCAACGGCCAGACGATGCTCACCCGTTTCACCGTCACCCCGCCGGGCTCGTCGGGACGCATCTCTTCACCGCTCCACCCCAACTCACCGGTACTCCTCCCGCACCGGCGAGAATACGTCGAGGATGCGGCAGGCCGTGTGCGCCCGGCCGGAGTGGGCCGCGCCTCCGGGGATCGCGAGGACGTCGCCGGCGTCGAGGACGTGTGGCGTACCGTCGACGGTCAGCTCGTACCTCCCCTCCAGCATGTGCACCGTCTGTTCCGCAGGGTGACTGTGCTCCGGGAGCCGCGCACCCTCTTCGATCTCCCAGTACACCTGGGTGGTGTGCTCGGTATGCAGAAAGCGCCCGTGGTGCCCCGGCACCAGCTCACGGATCTCCAGAGCGTCGATCTCGTAGCGCTCTGCCATGAGGCACACTCCTGCCGGCGGGTCCGTGACGTTGGGGTCGGTGTCCGGGGGGCGGGAGTATGGGGCGGAGGGACGGGACGCGCCACCGGGCCCGCGGGGCGCCGATCGAGCGTGTCGGCAGGCTTGGCTGCGGCCGCGGCCCGTCGGCTGCCGGTCAGCCTCCCCTCGGCCCGAAGCTCGACTGGAAGAGCGCCTTCACTTCGGGATCGAGCGTGATTCCGGACGGCTCGCGCTCGACCGGAACGACGAACCGGTGGAAGCGGGCGTCGATGTCCAGCGTGTCGACGAGCGACGGGGCGGCTGCACCGTCGTAGTGGACGCCGACCTCGAGCGGCAACGTGAACGTGGTGCTCGACGGCTGCGTCTGTCGGAGCTCGATCTGGACGGCGCGGGCGGTCGGGTCGTACGCCCACCACCCTTCCAGGCGCGGGTTGCCGCCGCGGTAGAGCCACTGGTCGAAGAAGCCGCCGAGGTCGTCGCCGGACGCCTCCTCCATCGCGCGCCGAAAGTCCGCGGTGCTGGCGTTCCCGTTCACATAGCGGGCGTAGTAGGCGCGGATTCCGGCCCAGAACGCCTCGTCCCCGAGCCGGCTGCGCAGCATGTGCAGGACCCACGAGCCCTTCTGGTACGTCGCCCCGCTCGTGACCCGCCTCATGTCGGAGAGGTTGTCGTGGACGATCCGGTACTCGGGGTCGATCGCGTACTGAGCGAAGACGCGGTCCGCGGAGCTCCGGAGCCCCTCGACGAACTCGTCCCGGCCGTACGCGTGCTCGATGAAGAGGAGGGTGAAGTACGTGGCGAAGCCCTCGCTCAGCCAGACGTCGTCCCAGTCCGACTCGGTCACGGCGTTGCCGAACCACTGATGCGCCACCTCGTGGATGACCACGTTCCGCCAGCGCACCGGACGCTCGCCCGTGACCGAGCTCTCGTGGTACATGATCGCCGTCGCGGCCTCCATCCCGCCGCCCGTCACCGGCGAGGTGATGTTGGCCAGCTTCTCGTACGCGAACGGGCCCACCCGGTCGTGGTAGAACTCCATCGCCGCCTTCGTCGGGACCGCGAAGTCGTGGAAGCCGGCCTCCCGATCCTGGGGGTACACCCACGTCTGGATCGGCCGTCCGCGGAAGTCGCCGACGTGCTGGACCGCGAAGCGCGCGACCCCCAGCACGAACAGCCACGTGGCGATCGGGACCGACTGGCGCCAGTGCGTGAGTCGGTCTCCACCGGGACGGTCGGTCTCCTCCACGAGGACGCCGTTCGACACCACCTGGTAGTGCGCCGGCGCGGTCACGAGCATCTCGCTCGTCGCCTTGTCGTAGGGGTGGTCGATCGTCGGGAGCCAGTGCCGGGCACGGTTCGGCCAGTTGTCGGAAAAGAAGGTCCGATCCCCGTGCACGTTGGGACCGGCGCGCAAGCCGGCGGCCGGCACGCCGGCGTACCGGACTGTCACCAACTCCCGCTCTCCCGCACGCCCCGCCGCCGGCAGGTCGATCGTGAGCACGTCGGCTTCGTGCGCGAAGGGCAGGCCGGTGCCGTTCGCGGTGACGCCGGCGACCGTCATGCCCGTGCCGTCCGGTGACGCCGCCACGAGGTCCAGGGGTAACTGAGCCACCCCGTTGGCGGTGAACCGTACGGTGACCGTCGCCGTCGCCTCGATGCGGTCGCTCTCATCGGACAGATCGATCTCGAAGCGATAGTGCTCGACATCGATCCCGATCCGGCGCGGATAGTCGTCGAGCGCCGGACCGACCGCACGGCCCGGTTCCGTCGAAAAGGTGGGCCCGCTCGCGAGCAGGACGGCGATGACGGCTGCTGGCGTGCGCATGGGCCTCCGGTGGTCGGACGATCGGGTCCGGAACATGACGTCCGGGGCGAGCCGGGGCCATCGTGTCCCGTTTCCCCGCTCCGGGGCTGGCGATCGGCTCAACACCCCGTACGATCCGGGGTACTTCTTGCTGTCGGACCACCCCCCGAACGCGACCTGATGAGCGAAGACACCTCCGACGCCGCTTCGACCGGCTCCGAGGGCCCGACCGGCTCCGAGAGTCCCGGCGGCTCCGGGAAACCCCTTGGGGCCGAACTAGAGTCCGAGCCCCCCGGAGCCCCGCGCCGGAGCTTTCTCGCGGGCACCGTCGCAGCCGTACTGGGAGCGGTCGCGTCGCTCGTCCCCATCACAGCCGGGGCCGCCGCGCTCCTCGACCCGCTCCGCCGGCGCACCTCTTCTTCGGACCTGACGCTCGTCACGCGGCTGTCGGCGATCCCGGAGGACGGGACGCCGAAGAAGTTCACGGTGACGAAGGACCGCACGGACGCCTGGGCGACGTACGCGGATACCCCGGTCGGCGCGGTTTACCTGCGACGCACCGACGACGGGATCGTCGCGCTCAACACCGTCTGTCCGCACGCCGGCTGCTTCGTCGGCATGGCGCCCGATCGCGCGGGATTCGCCTGCCCCTGCCACAAGAGCAGCTTCGATCTGGACGGCGCAGTCGACGATCCGGCCAGTCCGAGCCCACGCGACATGGATGCTCTCGACGTGGAGGTGCGGAACGGAGACGAGGTCTGGGTGCGCTTCCAGCACTTCCTGCCCGGACGCGAAGAAAAGACTCCGGTCTGACGGCACACATGCGATCCATCATCGATTGGCTCGACGACCGGACCGGCGTGCGCGCGCTCGTCCGCGGCGCGCTCTACGAGCACATCCCCGGTGGCGCCCGCTGGCGCTACATCTGGGGCAGCACCCTGACCTTCGCGTTCTTCGTTCAGCTCGTCACGGGGATCGTCCTGTGGGCAGCGTACAGCGCGAACGCCCAGGGCGCGTGGGAGTCGGTCTACTACATCCAGAACCAGATGCTGGGCGGGTGGCTCCTCCGCGGAATCCACCACTACATGGCGCAGGCGATGATCGTCCTGCTCGTTCTTCATCTGATGCAGGTGATGATCGACGGGGCGTACCGCGCGCCCCGCGAGGTGAACTTCTGGTTCGGGCTCGCGCTGCTCGGCCTGGTGCTCGGCCTCTCGCTGACGGGCTACCTGCTCCCCTGGGATCAGAAGGGCTTCTGGGCCACCAAGGTCGCGACGAGCATCGCGTCGATGACGCCCGTGGTCGGGCCCGCGATGCAGCAGCTTCTCGTGGGGGGGAGCGAGTACGGCCACCACACACTGACCCGCTTCTTCGCGCTGCACGCGGGCGTGCTCCCCGCGGGAATGGTGCTCCTGGTCGTGGGACATATCTACCTCTTCCGCCGACACGGCGTGACCGTTCCCGAGAAGCACGAGCGGAAGCCGGCCGGCATGTTCTGGCCGGATCAGGTGCTGAAGGACGGAGTGGCTTCGCTCGTCGTGATGGCGACGGTCCTCGGCCTCGTTCTCTGGACCGGCGGAGCCCACCTGGGAGCGCCGGCCGATCCGAGCGAGCCGTACTCGGCCGCGCGCCCGGAGTGGTACTTCCTCTTCCTCTTCCAGTGGCTGAAGTACTTCCCGGCCGGGTGGGAGGTGGTGGGTGCCCAGGTGATCCCGGGCATGGTCTTCGGCCTCGTCGCGGCGATGCCGATCATCGGGAAGTGGAAGCTCGGCCACCGCTTCAACCTCGGTGTGGGGGCCGCGATTCTGGGCGGCATCGTGCTGCTCACCTGGCTCGCACGAGTGGAAGACGCAACCGATCCGGACTTCCGGGCGGCGCAAGCCGAGGCCGAGGCCGAGGCGCATCGTGCGGCGGAGCTCGCGGCGTCCCCGCGCGGCATTCCGGGCGCGGGAGGCCTCGCGATGCTGCGCGACGACCCGCTCACGCAGGGTCCGAAGATCTTCGCGGCGAACTGTGCGAGTTGTCACCGCTTCGAGGGCCACGACGGGCTCGGCACCATCCCGGCGGACGAGCCGTCGGCGTCCGACCTGGCCGGCTTCGGCAGCCGCGAGTGGCTGCGCGGAATCCTCGACGGCGACCGGGTCGGGACCGAGGAGTACTTCGGCGGCACCGCACACGTCCGGGGTCGGATGGTGCGCTTCGTCACCCGCGGGCTCCCTCGCTTGACCGACAAGGAGCGCGACGACCTCGAGAAGGTCGTGCTCGCGGTCTCGGCCGAGGCGGGACTCCCCTACCAGGCCGGTGCGGACTCGGCCGACGCGGAAGCGATCGCGGAGGGCCGCGAGCTCATCGGCTCCGAAGCGATCAACTGCGTTCGCTGCCATACCTTCCGCCAGTACGAAGGGGACGAGGACGTCCCGCGTCTGACGGGCTGGGGCTCACGCGCGTGGATCCTCGGCATGCTCCACGATCCGACCGAACCGGAGTACTACGGCGAGGACAACGATCGCATGCCGTCCTTCGGCGTCGACGAGACCCTCACGCCGCGCGAGATGGGCCTCGTGGCGGACTGGCTACGGCGGGACTGGTACGCAGCGACCACCGCCCACTGACCAGCCCGTTCGGTCCTGCGGCGCCGGCCCTAGTTGTTCTCCGCGCCTTCGGAGATCCAGGTCCGGATGACCTCGAGCTCATCGGCGGGCACCGGATCGCCGTCCTCCGGCATGTCGCCCGAGGCGATCATGTCGACGAGGAGGCTCCCATCCGGGTCCCCGACCTCGACCACGGTTCCGTAGTCGGAGCCGGCCATGACGCCCTCGTACGAGTCGAGTCGCAGACCGAGCTCCGCGTTTTCTTCGCTGTGGCACTCCACGCAGTGCTGCTCGAGGATCGGCATCACTTCATCGGCGAACGAAACCGCGTTGTGACTCGCGGCCGCAGACTCGACGAGCGGGCGCTCGACCTCCGCACCGGCCTGAGCGGCGAGACCGATCCCCGCAAGAAGGGCGAGGGCGGCGAAGACGTCGGATCGAAGCTTCATCGTGGAACGGACCTCCGTGATCTTCGGAAGGGTGCCTCGGGCACCGGGTGGCATTGGTACTTCTCCGCACGTCGGCGGTTCCGGCGTCCGTATCGTCACGGACGGACCGAAGGATATGAAGGGGTCATGGCGGGAAGGCAAGACGATGGACCACATTGTCCGGCCCCGATCCATCGGCCCGGAGTTCCCGTGATGACCCGCAGTTCGCTCATGCCCCTCGGCCGCGCGCACTTCATCCTCCCCCTCCTGTGCGGGCTCGCGGCGGCCGGGTGCGGGTCGGGTTCGGACGCGCCCGAGCCGTCCCCCGATCCGGAGGCAGCCACCTCCGTGGACGAGCCGCGTGTCACACGGGCCCCCACCGCGGCCGGCGAGCTGCCGGCGGCGATCCTGGGGAACGGTGGGGCGCTGGAGGGAACGGACGTGCCGTACGTCGAGGGCGACGCGGCCACGCGCGGCTACCTCGCGGTTCCGGATGGGGAGGGTCCGTTCCCGGCACTCGTCATCATCCACGAGTGGAACGGCCTCGTCGATCGCATCCGTCAGGTCGCCGACGACTTCGCCGCCGAGGGGTACGTCACGCTCGCCGCGGATCTGTACGCAGGCCGTACGGGGAGCAATCCCGAGGAGAACATGGCCCTCGTGCAGGAGGCGATGGCCGACATGCCGGCCGTGGTGGCGAACCTGGACGCGGCCGTCGCGTTCCTGAAAGCCCGCCCGGACGTGACCGGCCGGGTCGGAGCGATGGGATGGTGCTTCGGCGGCGGGGTGGCGCTCTCCTTCGGGCTCGATGGAACGAACCACGAAGCGACGGCCATCTTCTACGGACGCCTGGTGGACGATCCCGAGGTGCTCGCCGGAATGGACCACGAGGTGTACGGAACATTCGCGCGGCTCGACCGCGGGCCATCACCCGAGCAGGTCGACGCGTTCGAGGCGGCGCTGCGCGCGGCTGGCATCGAGCACGATCTCCACATCTACGACGACGTGAACCACGGCTTCTGGCTGCACGTCGATCAGGACGAGGAGACCCGGGGCCCGGCCGCCCTCGACGCGTGGGAACGGCTCAAGGCGTACCTGGCGAGGACGCTGACGCCCTAGGACCTCTGTCCAGGAAGGGAGCCCCGCCTCCGGGAGTCACCGACGCGGCGACCGCGGCCGCCGGTCGAGCGGTCAGCCGGGGTCGGGACGGCCGCTACTCGCCCGAGCGAAGCTGTCGACGCTGTTCGCGGCGCTCCAGACGACGACGACGACGCGCGTCCCGCGCGGTCTCACCGGGACGGCGTACCGAGATCTCGACGCCCGCCATCAACGCAACACCCGTGATCCTGATGGTGGGTGCGTTGGGGTCGGGAGCGCTGGCGGTCGTCCCCGCGTGGTCGAAGCCACCCAGAATCGCGACCCCGTGGCTCTCCACGTTCACGCCCGGGGGGACGATGATCTCGACGCCCCCCCACATCGTCCACACCTGAACCTCCGTCACGCCGGGCGGAAGCACCGCCTCCCGAAAATCGAGCTCCGTGCCGCCCATGATCGCGACCGCGTAGTTCTTCCGTGCCGGCCGCCAGTGGCCACGACGACTGCTCCCGCCCATCACGGCCAAGACGTACTCCGACTCCTTCACCTGCGACTCGGACGCGACCGAGTAGCCCCTCCGTTCCGTCGGGAGCGGATCGCCCTCCCGAGCGACCGGGAGGTTCGTCGCGCCGGGAAGGTCCGCGAGGAGCGCCTTCAACTCGTCGGAGGTAGACGCAGCGTGCGCGCGGTCCAGCCGCCGCTCGAACTCCTCGACCTCGAGCGCGTCGTTGGCGAAGTGCTCCATGAGCCGGTCGATCGTCGCCTGTCGATGGCTCGGTGGGACGGTACCGCCTTCCCCATCGTTGGGCATGGTCGGGTGTCTCCTCGAGAAGCCTCTCCGGGGCCGGCCTCCAGGCGGCGCGCCGACGAACCGGCAATCAATGTAGCCGCGAGCCGTACGGTGGCGTAGCAAAGCCGACTTCCCCCATGTTGGCGACCCGACTCCCCGCAGCGAAAGACGAAAAGGAGGAGAGCATGCGCACCTACCCGTGGAAGAGCGTCCTCACGTTCGCCCTCGCCCTCGCGCTCGGAAGCGCCGGTTGTGCATCCGGAGGCGGGGGGTCGACCCGGGCTCCGGGAGCGTCCTCGACCCGTATCGTCCAGGCGGAGCTCGACGAGCTGCCGCAGATGAACGGCTACCAGGCGATCCAGCGCCTGCGCGCGCGTTGGCTCCAGAGCCGCAGCGGGGCGCCGGTTCTCTACGTCGACGGTGCGCGGCGCAACGAAGTCCGTGACCTGGAATCGATCCTCATCACGGACATCTCGGAGATGCGTTGGATGAACGCGACCGACGCGACCAACAACTTCGGGACCGGACACTCCGGCGGTGCGATCCTGGTCACGACGCGCTAGGGAGTGCCTCCGGCGGGACCAGCGAGCGGGCGAAGCGCTCCAGCACGCGAGCGCACACCGAGATCTCCTCGACGTCGATCCACTCGTCCGCCGTGTGCGCCTGCTCGATGCTGCCCGGGCCGTAGCAGACGGCCGGTACGCCGGCCTCGTTGAGGAAGGCCGCGTCCACCCACGCGGTCATCCCCTCGACGGAGGCCGGTGCGTCTTCGGCGACGGCGGCGGCACGCAGGCCCTCGACCAGCACGCCCTCGGCGGGAACCGCCGTGCCCGGTCGTGCCAGCGTCATGCGCAGCGTCGCGCTCACCGAGGGCTCCGCCCCGCGGACGCGGTCGAGTACGGCGGTGAAGTCGACCACGACCTGTTCGGGCGTCTCGTCGGGGAGCGTACGACGCTCGAGCAGGAGCGTGCACCGGTCCGGATACACGGACTCCGCCGTCCCGCCGTGGATGGTCCCCGCGTGGAAGGAGCCATGACCCAGGAGCGGATGCGGCGGTCGCCGAACGAGCTCGGCGGCGTGCGCGTCGAGCGCGGCCAGGTAGAGCCCCGCGTGTCGGATCGCGTCGATGCCGGTGTCCGGGCGTGATCCGTGCGCCGCCCGACCCCGAAACTCTACCTCCATCCAGACGAAGCCCTTGTGCGCGGGCATGACGGAGAGGCCGGTCGGCTCACACACGATCGCGAAGTCCGCCAGGCCCACCTCGTCGTCGGCCACGAGGGCGGCCATCCCCACGCTCGCATGCTCCTCGTCGGCGGTGAGCGCGACGGTGATGCCGGGACGTGGGCCCGCCGCACTCAGTCGGTGCGCGGCGGACAGGAGGGCGGCGATCCCGCCCTTCATGTCACAGGCGCCGCGCCCCCACAGTCGGCCGCCCTCGAGCGAGCCGGCGAACGGCTCGACCGTCATCCCTTCGACGCCCACGGTGTCGAGGTGTCCATTGAGGAGCAGGGTCGGGCCGGTCCCGTCGAGACGGGCGACCACGTTCGGTCGCCGGGGCTCGATCTCCACGATCCGGACGTCGAACCCCCACGCCTCGAGGAGGTGGGCGCAGCACTCGGCCATCGCGGCCTCGCCCGCTCCGCCCTTCTCCAGGACCGGATTCACCGAGGGAATGCCGACGAGCAGTCGAGCCAGAGCGATCGGATCGCCGGCACGCGCGCCGGCTTCGGGGGATTCTGTTTCCATGGAGTCGTCTCGAATCCGCCACAGTGGGGAAACGCTGCGGTCGCCGCCGCGGCGAGCCTCGTGCCCGCCCTTTCGCCGGAAGCTGCAACCCGCTTCCTTCCCCGCACAGACCCGGCACTCCTTCGAACGAGCCGGGACAAAGGAGGAAGAACCGTGAAAAACGTGACGCTCGGCCTGATCGGCGCCACCGCTCTCGCGACGACGTTCCTCCTCGTGCGTCGAAGCAGCAGAGGGGCGATCTCGCTGCCGCGCATGAGGGAGGCGGGCCTATAGGTCGACCGACGTCCGCGAAGAAGTACGGAAAAGGCGGTGGGGATCGCAGGATCCGCCTTTTCGTGCAGTGGGGACAGGCCCCGGCGGGTGTCGCCGAGCTCGTTCGGGTCACGCCGCGGGGATGTCCCGGACAGCTACTCGAAGTGCGTTCGGTTCTTCTCCACGTAGCTCGTCCACTCGCCCGGGACGTCCGTGTCCGGGAAGATGGCCTGGACCGGACACTCCGGCTCGCACGCTCCGCAGTCGATGCACTCGTCGGGGTGGATGTAGAACTGATCCTCGCCCTCGTAGATGCAGTCGACCGGGCACACCTCGACGCAACTGGCGTCCTTCGTCTCGATGCAGGGCTCGGTGATGATATAGGTCATATGGGGGTATTCCTGATAAGTCTCGGGGCCCGCAAGCTGTACTCGGGCGGCACGGGAGGTCAAGCGCAGCCGACGGCCGAGGGGGCTGTACGATTTCGGGGTTCGAAGCGTATGGTATCCGTAACGCGTCGCACTCTGGAAGCTGAAGGGTCCGGGTCGTGCAACTTCGCTTGGGATTCAGAAGAGCAGCAGCCACGGCGGTGGTGGCTTGCGCGTGCGCGGCACCACCGGCCACGGCCCAAATCGATCCCCCGGAAGGTCCGATCGGTTCCGTTACGGGCGTCGTCTGGGATTCGATCGCCGGAGAAGCGCTCGTCGACGCGGCCGTCTTCCTGTGGGACACCCGCTACCGCACGACGACCGACACCGTCGGGCGCTTCGTCATCGAAGGCGTTCCGGTTGGGGAGTACCAGGCCCTCTTCTTCCACGAACGGCTCGGGCGGCGAGGCGTTTCACCGGGAATGGTCGCGGTGGAGGTCCGGGCCGGAGAGGTGTCGGACCTCCGGCTGGGCACTCCGGGAATGGCCACGATGCTCGCGTTCGAGTGCCTCACCGCCGCCGAGCGCCCCGACAAGGTGGGCGCGGTCGCCGGCCGGGTCTGGGATGCCGAGTCACAGGTCGGCCTGGTCGGCGCGCACGTGGAGCTCAGTTGGGACGAGGGGAACAGCCGGACTCCGGGGAGAATCGAGGCATGGACGAGCGCGGACGGCTGGTACGCGAGCTGCGCCGTGCCGGCGGACGTTCCGGTGCTCGTGTCGGCGGACTACTACGGGCGCGGGGCGGTGCGCCGGGAGATCGCCGTCGCGGAGAACGGCTTCGTTCAGGCGCCCATTGCGCTGTATGAGATCGAGCCGAGCGAGGTGAGCGTACAGCTCGTCGATCGCACCACGGGCGACGCGGTCGAGGGCGCCGAGGCGTGGCTCCGTGGAACCGAGTTTCGCGCGGTCTCGAACGGGGCGGGGACCTTTTCGTTCGATGACGTGCCCCCGGGCGAGTACATGCTCATGACCAACCACCTCGCCTACGGGACCAAGATGGACACGCTCGTGGTGCCGGACGCGGATCACTTGGCGGTTCAGATGCTCCTCGACAATCGCCCCATCGAGGTCGCACCGATCGTGGTGACCGCGGCGGCGAGACCCGTCGAGATCGATCGGCGCCGGGGTGGCCTGGTGATCACGAAAGCGCAGATCGACGAGGTCCGGCAGCAGTCACGCGACGCCTCGGACATCCTGCGTTCGCTCCACGTTCCGGGCGTCATGGTGCGGCCGAATTCGGATGGATCGGTCTGCGTGGGGTTCGTCCAGGGGATGGTCCGCATGTTCACGACCGGGTGCGAGCCCATGCTCATCTTCGTGAACGACATCCGGGCGGCCGATCCTTACCAGGCGCTACGCCTCTCTCCGGACGCCGTCGAGCGCATGGTGCTGTACAAGCCGCTCGAGGCGGGCAACCTCTTCGGACTCGGTGGCGGCAACGGTGTCTGGATGATCTACACCCGGGGTAACTAGGCCGCCCCGGGGTAGCTAGACCGCCGGCAGCTACGTCGACGTCGAGGGCGCTTCGCCCACCGTGCCACTCCGCGCACGGGCCTGGCGCCGCCTGAAAACTCGACTCCAGTGCTCGAAACGAGTGCTCAGCCGGGCGTCCACCCGATGGGCGAACGGGAGCCACGCGCGCTCGACCTCCTCGTGGACCGCCTCCCACTCCCGCCATATCGCGGCGCCGAGATGCAGGTGCCGCAGGTGGTCGAGCCTCTCGGCCAGCACCGCGACCGCAGAGGTTCGGTCCAGCAGGACGAGCCGCTCGACGATTCGTTCGGCTCCGGGGAGCGGAAAGCCCGCGAGGCGATCGACGACCTCCGGGCCGAGAGCCCGACCGACGGCCCCGGGGTCCGCGCGCAGCGTGGGTTCCTGTGACTCGTGCAGCGCCCCGAGGACGAGCGATTCGACCTCGAGGGGACGCACGTCGTGAAGGAGCACCAGCACCGACCGACCGGGGTGCAGGAAGGCGGGATCGTGGTGGTCGGTGAGGCTCTCGCGGCGGGGAGCCATCGCGATCGAGAGGGCGTCGAGCACGCGCGCGGAGCCGCCGGCGTCGATGCCCCGACTCCGCAGCGCCGACCGGATCGAACGTGTCTGGCGCTCCGCGCGACCGGATCGCTCGACGCGCGCCGAACTCAGAGTGGCTCGAGCCCGCTCGACTGGACCCACTCCACATCCGCGTGACCGCTCCGGAGGTTCTCCAGCCGCGCGAAGGTGAAGAGGACGTCCGAGAGACGGTTGAGGTAGGTCACGACATCGAGGCTCACCGCCTCTGTCTCGCCGAGGCGGACGACCGCCCGCTCCGCACGTCGGCAGACGGTCCGTGCCACGTGCAGCGCCGCGGCTCCCGCGGATCCCCCCGGGAGGATGAAGACGCGCAGCTCCGGTAGCTCCTCGTCCGCCTCGTCGATCCATCGCTCCATCGCGACGACCCGCTCGAGCGGAAGGATCGGCGTTTCGGGACGGATCCGGTTCTCGCGGGCCGGAGGAGTGGCCAGGTCGGAGCCGATCGCGAACAGATCGTGCTGGATCTGGCCGAGCCGGGACGCGATCCCGGAATCCGCGACCTGCGTCACGGCCCACCCCAGCACCGAGTTGAGCTCGTCGACGCTCCCGTACGCGTCGACCCGAAGCTCGTGTTTGCGCACACGCCCCCCACCGAACAGAGCGGTGCCGCCGTCGTCTCCGGTCCTCGTATAGATCTTCATCGCAGCTTCGTCAGCTTCCGAAGGTTCTGGGCCTTCTCCAGGAGCGAGATCGTGTTGTCCGTCGCGTCCGCTTCGTCCGACCGGAGGAGCTCCCGGATGTCGAGGAGCACTTCGAGCTGGAGCTGGTCGCGCTGGTACTCCATGTCCAGGCGGGCCATCCGCTCGGTATCGCCGTCGCGCTCCGCCTCCGAGAAGGCGCCGACGTACACCTTTTCCAGACTGCCGAGCACCCGCTCACGACTGCGCATACCGACCTCGCTTCCCACCGCCCCGACCCCGGCCGCGTCAGAGCGACAGGAGAACCCGGGCGCCGGGACCCGACTCGTAGTACCCCCGGACCGCTTCCCGGAGTTCATCCAAGGTACCATCGAAGTAGTGGTCCGCCCCAGGGATCCGAACCACGCTGACGTGACCGCCCAGGGGCGCGAGAACATCCGAGACTCGCGTGCCCGAGCCGAACTCGTCGTTTTCCCCCTGGACGACGAGCGTCGGCTTCCCGGCGTCGGCGAGGTATCCGAAGTCGTAGCCCTCGTCGAGATCCACGGGCAGACCGAGGCCGAGGAGGCCAACGACCCGCTCGTCCTCCGAGCCCACCGCGAGACCGACCGTCGAACCGAACGAGAAGCCACCGACGACGAGGGGTAGCGAGGGGTGCCGGGCTGCGAGCCAGTCGAGGACCGAGCGCACGTCGTCCCTCTCTCCCACTCCTTCGTCGTAGCTGCCCGTGCTCGTGCCCACACCGCGGAAGTTGAAGCGGAGCGTCACGAGTCCGGCGTCGAGGAGCCCCTGGGCCGCGCGATAGACGGCCTTGGTGTGCATGGTGCCGCCGTGAAGCGGGTGGGGATGGCACACGACCGCGGCGCCCCTCGGCGCCGACTCGGGCTCGCGCAGGAGGGCTTCGAGATGTCCATGCGGGGCGGGGATCTTCACGGGGGGGTGGGACGGGGAGGCGAACGTGACTTCGGAAGCCAACTTACGTCGTTTCGGCGAACCGATCCCGGCGTTACCTTGCCAACGTGGCGACCGATCGATCGCAGTCACGCACAGGAGGATCCGGATGCACGCGTCGGAGGTGACCCCGGAGGTCGCGAAACGTGCCAATGAGCTCTACTGGCGCTCGGAGCACAGCGTGAACCAGATCGCGGAGGATC
>JANQME010000374.1 GCA_028280205.1 Longimicrobiales bacterium | reverse complement strand
GGCACGCCTCGGCAGGTGCAGACCGGAAGCTCGGGCGGGCACACGCACGCGCGGCTCCACTCGCGGAAGGCTTGCTTGACCGCCCGGTCCTCGAGGGAGTGGTACGCGATCACCACCAGCACCGCGCCCTCGTTCATCACGTCCCGTATCGCGGGCAGCCCCACCACCAACGCCTCCAACTCCTCGTTCACCGCGATCCGTACGGCTTGGAAGATCCGTGCCTTCTCACGCGCCGAGGGCGAGCGCCCGAGCGAGACCGAGAGCGCGGCCACCAGATCGTCGCTCGTGCGCAACGGCGCGCTGACCCGTCGCTTCACGACCTCGCGGGCCAGTCGCCTTCCGCGCGGCTCCTCTCCGTACTCGCGGAAGATGCGCGCCAGCTCCTCCTCGGGCGCGTCCGCCAGAAGCGCCCGCGCGTCCCGTCCGGACCCGGGCGCCATGCGCATATCGAGGGGAGCGCCCCGCCGCACGGTGAACCCCCGCTCGTCCGCGTCGAGCTGATGCGAGCTCACGCCCAGATCGAGGAGCGCCCCGTCCAGGCCCCGGTCGCGGATCTCCGGGTCCGTCGGCGCACGGTCGAAGCGCGCCTGCATGAAGCGGACCCTCAGGCGGTGCTCCGCGAGCGCGTCCCGGGCCTGTTCCAGCGCCTCGGGGTCGCGGTCGACCGCGATCACGCGGCAGTCCGGGCACGCCTCCAGCACCAACCGGGCGTGCCCGCCCCCACCGACGGTGCCGTCGAGGTAAAGGCCGGCGTCCCGGGGATCGAGGAAGTCGATCACTTCCCGGGCCATGGCAGGCTCGTGCCAGACGCTCATCGCCGCTACCCGAAGAGCTGGTGGGCGAAGTCGCCAAGGTCACCGCCCTCGCCGTCGACGGACGCGTCGTACCGCTCCGGATCCCAGACCTCGACCCGGTCGATCGCGCCGACCAGGAGGACCGCACCCGACAGCCCCGCACCCCTCTGGAGTCCGGCGGGCACGAGGATCCGCCCCTGCTTGTCCGGGACGACTTCGACGGCGTTCGCCACGAGCCGCCGGAGCTGGTTCGCCCCCTTCGGATTCTTCCTCCGGAAGTCGAGGAGATCCTGCTGCAGCTCTTCCCACTTGGCCTGTGGAAAGAGCGTCAGGTTCTCTCTCTCCCACTGCATCAGAACGAAGCGCTCGCCCTCGCCCAGCCGGCGGAACGCCGACGGGAGGCTGACGCGCCCCTTTGCATCCATCTGATGCTCGTACTGCCCGACGAAACCGATCATCCGATCGTCCGTGGTGGTACAGGGTGGGTTGAAATGGGGATGATTGGGGAAACTTACCGTTCTGTGGTAAGCGGACGCAAGCCTCTTTTTTCGGAATTTTCCGGGTCGGACGGACGCCTTCGATGTGGAGAAAACCGTTGTGGCGTAAGGCGATCGACGCGCGGCCTCCGAAACGGATTTTTCGATTTTCCGAAGGAAAACCGAAAGTCCATCCGAACGTGCTACGGGTCGGTGGGACGAGGTGGGAGGCCCCGACCCGGCGGCCCAGGGCACGAAAAAGAGGCGCCGCGGGGCCGAAGCCCCACGGCGCCTTCCGACGTCGACGTGTCGTCGCCGGGTCAGTCAGTCCATCAGCGACCGCGCTTGATGATCGCGTCCTGGATCTCGATGTACGTGCTCGCGTTCTCGAGGAGCTGCTGCAGGTTCACGTTCACCGTCGAAGGGTAGTCGCCGGACTGCTGGAGCAGCTCGACGGCCTGCTGGAACTTCGGCAGCGTGGCCTGCGCGCTCTGCAGAGTCTGGGGCTCCTGCTCCGCGACGGCCGCGGAGTAGATGCTGTACCCGTGCCAGAAGTTGAGCTGGTTCATCATCTCGGCGCTCAGGTTCGGCAGCCGCTTCGCGGCCGACATCCCCTGGGCCGCGTAGGCGAAGTCGTCCTTCTGCTGTCCGTTCTGGTACGCCTCGGCGAAGATCAGGCGGGCAGCCTGCTCGGCCCGCTGAGGGTCGCTCTCGGCAGCCCGCGAGAGCACGTCGACCGCGTCGTCGAGGCGGCTGGCCTGAATCAGCCAGTTCCCCTGGCGCAGCGGTGCGTTCGGGTGCTCCGGGTTGATCTCCATGACTCGATCGAGCGCGGTGATGGCGTCGTCGAGCTGGCCATTGCGCTGGAGAGCGTCCGCGTACAGGACCCAGAGCTCCGCCTCCTGCGCGTGCGTCTCGAGGGCCCGCTGGGACAGGTCCAGCGCCGCCGGGAGGTCATCGAGCTGGATCTCGGCCCGGATCATGTTCTGGATGTGACCGAGCGGGGTCTCCTCGCCCTTCGCGGCGTACACCTTCTCGTACGCCTCGATGGCCTCGTAGTAGTAGCCCTGGGCCTCGGGCGTCAGGCCGCCCCCGTCCTGATCGTCGACCGGGAGCGACTGCTGCGCGTCGAGGGCGGCGCGGAACGCGAAGCCGCCGTACTGCTCGAGCAGGTCGACGTTCTCGGGATCGACGTCCAGACCGACCTGGATGAACTCCATGGCACCGATCGGGTCACCGGCCTGCGCGAGGTCGTAAGCGATGCGCATGCGGATCGCGGTGTTGCCCGGGTTGATGTCGAGGTAGCGGGAGTAGTAGTCACGCGCCTGGTCGTCCTGCCCCTCGGTGGCCGAGATGTAGCCGGCGAGCTGGAGGGCGTCCTCGTGGAACGGGTTGGCCTCGATCACTCGCTCGAGCTCCGTCAGCGCACCCGGGTAGTTCTCCATCTCGTAGAGAATCCGGCCGCGCAGGTAGCGGACGCTCATGGCGTCGGGGTTGAGCGCGAGCGACTCGTCGCAGTTGCGCAGGGCGTTCTCCCACTGCTGCGACGCGTAGTAGTCGTTGCAGATCGCCGCCGAGCGGACGGTGGTGGAGTAGCGCTCGAACGCGTCGAAGATGTGCTGTGCCGCCTCCTCGCGTCCTTTTTCCGGGACCGTGAAGGGATCGATTTCGAAGGACTCCGAGCCCTGGATGTCCCACACCGCCGCCATCACGTTCCACGACTTGTCCGCGCCCTCGGTGTAGGTGGCGCAGACCGCGACCGGGACGCTGATCTGAGCGGCGAGTTGGCGCGTGCGGATGCAGTCGAGCTCATCCATGTCCATGTCGAAGCGATCCACCTCGTCTTCGATGTCGTCCTTCTCCATCGCGACGTGGGTCGCCATGTTTTCGAAGAGCTCGCGCAGATCTTCCGACGCGTCCTTGCCGAAGTCGTCGTCCGCGTCCTCGAGCGGCTGGAAGTACGGAATCAGGACGCGGTACCGTCCGCCGTCCTGGGCCGCAACGTTCGCCGCCGGCGCGAGGATCGCGGCGAGCACCGCGATCGCGAGTGTGAGCCGTCCATACATGGCGAGACCTCCCTGGGTTTGTCCCACGAGTTCGGCCCGGTACGCCCTCCGGACCCCCGCCCGAAGCTTCCTGGGCGGTTTCAACGAATCCTACCTCGAACAAAACAGCCGAGATCCCCTCGAACGGCAGACCTCGGCTGTCCAAGCGTGAAAGACTATGCAGTGAATATGCGTCCCGTCAAATCGCGCGCCGGGAAGGCCCGCGCGCACGACAACCGGGATCGCCGCCGGATCACGGCCTGAATACGCTTTCGACATCGACCGGATTACAGCTCCCTACGCCGCCGGCAAGCTCCCTCGCCGGACCGCAATGGGATCGTTACCCGTCCTCGGATCCGGACCGTGCTCGATCGAACGGGCCGTCGAACGACTCGAGCGTCCGGCGCAGAGCGTCGGACAGGGGCTTCGACGTCCCCGCCCCGTAGTCGTACATGACCTGCACGGTGGAGCCGCTCTGGAGCTTCTCGCCCGCGGTCGAGCGAACTTCGTACTCCATCTCGAAGTGCTTCCGTCCGACGCGCACGACGCGCACGCCGACCCGCACCGTCTGGGGCCAGAGCACACGGGCGTGCCAGCGCACTCTGCACTCGGCGAGCACGTAGTCGAGGTCGTCGAGGCCCTTCCCCACGACCTCCATCCAATACGCCCAGCGGGCCTCCTCGAAGTAGATGAGCGCGTCGGCGTGGTGCGCGTGCCCGCCGACGTCGATGTCGCGGAAGCGAACGGAGACGGGATGGATGAATCGGAACCGGTCGGGTGCTTCCGCCACGGGACCTCCGCGAGTGGAGATGGACGTTCGAGCGAGTACTTTGGGACGATGCACGCTCCCCGTCACCCGAGAGCCCGCGCCTCCCGCACGCTGGCCGCTCCGGCGCTCCTCATCGCGGCCGCCTCGGCGTGTGCCGGGGGTACCGCGCTGCCCGGTCCGAACGTGGCGACCGAGGCGGAGTGGCGCGCGCTGGCCATGCCGCGCCCCGCGCCGCTGCCCGGCGCCCCGCTCGTTGCTGTGGGCGACGTCGAGCTGGTCGGAACGCTGCCGTGGCCCGAGGGGCAGGTCGGTGCGGTGCTCGGGATCTCCGAGCTCGTCGTCACCGGGCTTCTGCCCCGACGAGACGTGGACTTCGTGGAGCGGCGCCGCTTCGCGGCGGCCTCCGCCGCGGAACGCTCGGGCGGACGGCCTCCGGGCGCGCCCCCGGCCGGCGTCTCTCGCCGCGCCGAATTCGTGGTGCACGCGGTGTGGGTGGAGCGTGGCCCGAACGAGAGCGCGGCCGACGTCCGCCTCGTCCGGCTGGCGGGTGGAGAGGTTGCGGGCGCGATCCGACGGACCCTCGACGGTCC
>JANQME010000315.1 GCA_028280205.1 Longimicrobiales bacterium | reverse complement strand
CCGGGCCGAGGGACTCGGGCGAAGGGTGACACTCGCCTTCGTCGCGGCTGCGACGACGCTCCTCGTTCTCGGCGGGCATGCGGCGGCCACGGTGGCGTGGGACCGCACTCGATCCCCGGGGCGCACAGCCGACCGTGCGCTGGTACTCCTCTCGGGAGCGACGCTGCTGGCCGCGATGTGTGCCATCACGGCGGGGCTGCTCGCCACCGCCTCCTGGCGATTCGAAGCGCATTCCGTGCGCTCAGCCCTCGTGGCGGGCGACCCGGTACGCCTCCTCTCGCGTGGTGTTCCCGGACCGCCCGGCGCGGAGGAGTGGCTGGCGATCGTGCTGCTGAGTACGTGGGTCGTCGTCGCGGGAGTGCTCTGGTTGCGTGACCGCTGGGCACGGAAGAAGCTGTGCGGCATCATCTTTGCGCCATCCTCTCCCGCCGCGGTGGACCGGTTCTTCGCCCTTCCGGCGATAGGCCGTGCGCTACGCCACTGGCAGGCAGAATCGCCGAAGCGGATTTCCGTCGTCGAGATCGATCCTCGATTCGGACCGATGACGTGGGGCTTTCGTCGACCGGTCATCGGCATCCCTTCACCGTCCTGGGACGAGTCGGTGTTGGTGCACGAGCTCGCGCACATCATCCGCGGCGATGCCTTTCGAACGGTGCTCCTCGCACACGCTTCGAGGATCGGATGGTTCGTCCCGCCCGTGCGTCGAGCTGCGGAGCGGATCCGGCTGCTCGTCGAGGTGGCCGTCGACGATATGGTCGTGCGAAGCGGCGTCGACCCACTCGACTACGCCGACGCGCTGCTGCGGCACGCGAGACGACCCACACCCGGGACGGCGACCGGTGCCTTCCTCGCCGATGCCCGCGCAGGTTCCGCCTTGGGTCGGCGGGTGTCGCGTCTGACCGGATCGCGCCTTCCGCCGCTGGTTCACGAGCGGAGCCCTCGCGGGTCGGTGGCTCTCCTGCTCGGCGGCGCTCTGCTGGCTGCCGCCGCCGTCGACCGATCACCGCCCACCGTGGAGGGATGCGCGGCGGGTGCCGGGCCCGTCACCACCTGGCGTCAGCTCGATCCGGACCGGGGGGGTGCGAAGTTGAGGTGGTGGAGCGAAGCATGTCAGGGTTCCCTTCGCGTTCGTGGCCCATTGCTCGTCACCACCGAAGGACAGCTCGTCATCTCGACCGATTCGGATGCGCAGTTCCGACTCGTGCTGGACAGTCCGCAGGGAAGACGAGAGTTCGATCTCGACAGAGAGATTCGGACCGGACTCGCCTTCACCGAGCACGGTGTCGTCGTGATCGAAGAGCCGGCTCTCCGGGAGGTCGTCGCATTCCTCTTTCGAGAGACCGGCTGGGACGGCGGTGCGTGGACTCGACATCTGGCTCGGACGGGCGGGGTGGAGGGCCTGCTCGTCCAGTCGCGCCTGGCTCACGACCCTCTCGTGAAGGCCCACCTCGTGGCGGCGGCCATCGAAGAAGCCGGCGTGGCTCCCTTCGTCGAGTTGCTACGAGAGGATTCGGAAGCGGGCACCCTGCAATCCCTGATCGGGGAGGTTTCCGGAAGCGACCGACGATCGGAGGTGCGGCGCGCCGCGCTCGAAGCCGCGCTCGCCCTGCGGTAGCGAGCGCACCCTCAGTCCCGATCGGGCTCGCCGGAATGCGACCGTGCGATCGGTTCCAGGTAGAGCATCTCGTGGTCGGGAACGAGTTGCGGATGAAACAGGGAGACCAGGTCCTCCAGGAGAAGATCCGGCCGGAGTCGGGCGCTCTCGAACCAATCGTACGCATCGTCCGCCTCACGCCGGCGCCGATTGTGATCGTACACGCGCCCCTCCCGATACGCGCGGAGCTCGTCGAGATAAGCCTGGGATGGCCAGCCCTCGTCGGAAACGTTGTACGTGATCCAGAACTCCGCGCTCCCGCCGATCTCGAGCAGCGTCTCCAATGAGAACGGCTCGCCCTCGTAGGGCCCGCGCCCGCCTACCGCCGCGGATGCCCCCTCTCCCGCAAGAAGGTTCTGTGCTCCTGCGTCGTCGAGCAGCGTCGCGCCCCATCCCCGGACATGTGCCGTCCACTCCGCCCGGCCACCCTGCGCCCAGATCACGGTGGGTTTCGTGCCCTGGTCTCCAGCGAGCTGCGCGAGCGACCGGTACCGCTCCTCGATCTCCGTGAAGACACGGTTCGACTCCTCCTCGGCGTCCAGGAACACCGCGACATACTTCAGCCACTCGGCCATCCCCAACGGGTGCGACTCGGCCCAGTAGAAGGCCGGTGCAGCGGCCAGGCCGAGGTCGCGTACGCGTTCGACCGCGCCCGCGGTCTCGGCGGTGGATGCGTGCAGCAGCGACACACCCGGCTCGTGTCGCAAGAGCACCTCCATGTTCGGCGGCCCGTGGAACGAGTACCCGATGGATGCAGCCGAGCCGGAGCGCCGTCGCGCGTCGACGAGCGTGTCATAGATCCCCTCACCGCCCACGCCCACGAGTCTGTCGAGCGCGCCGGCCATCCGGACCGCGACGGCCAGCAGATCGTCGTTCACCGCAACGGACTGGGCAGGAGTCGTGACGACGGCCGCTCCGGCGAGTGGCCCCTCGAGCGGCGGGGGCGGAGTTCCGCAACGCACGAGGACCATCACGTCCGACGCCGCCATCTCCCACGAAACCGAGTCGAGCCGGACGTCGACCGCCCCGAACGGCACCG
>JANQME010000263.1 GCA_028280205.1 Longimicrobiales bacterium | reverse complement strand
CTGCTGGCTACGGTGCTGCTCGTCGTTCTCGCGGTCGTGCCCGCGCCGCCCCGGGTCCTCGGACCGATCGGGGTCGGCCTCGTCGCGGCGGCGGGTGCTCCCGCGCTTCTGGCGGTCCTCCGGGCCGGCCTCGGATCCGACCTGCTCGCGCTCGGGCGGGTCGAGTGGATCTCCTACCAGCTCCTCGCGGCCACCGGCCTCGGGATCCTCGCGGGGCTCTGCCTCTCGGCTGTGCGTCCCGGGCCGCGGGGGCGAGGTGCCTTCTGGGCGGCCGCCGCCACGGGAACGGCCTTCGCCGCAGGCGTGGCCGCACTCTCCGTGGCCCGCGGGGAAGCGTTCGTCCCGCTCGCGACCGTGTGGGGCGTTCCGCTGGGGCTCGCCGCCTGGGGTCTACGTGGCCTGGAAGGGCTGCGGCGCACCCTGGGCGGCTGGGTCGCGGCGATCGTGCTTGCGAGCTGCGTCGCGATCCCGATGACGTGGGGGCAGGGGATCGAGACCCGGCTCGAGCGGGGAGCACGGGCCCTCGAGCGGATCGCCGCCGTCGAGGATCCCGAGCTCGAGGACCGCCTCTTCGCCTTCGCACGCATCGCTGACTCTCTCGACACCGGCGGCGCCGAGGACGTCGCCATCCTCTACGAGGGGTGGCGGCGCAGCGGACTTTCCGCGCTCGGTTACCCGGTTCGCCTCCAGATGGAGAACCGGGATGGCTCCCCGGGCGAGGGGCTGCGAATCGCCGTGGCCGAGGCCGAGCCTCAGCCGTACCAGCAGGTCGTGGCCGAGGGGCGCACGATCGGTGGAGCCCGCCTCGTCCAGCTCGACGAAGACGACGCGCGGTACATCCTCACGGTAGCGCTGCGCGGCGGGCGACTCGCGGTCGCCGTCGTGCCGCCGTTCCCGGTCCGATCCGGGCGGGCGGGTCTCGGCCCGCTCGTGCGTGGCTCCGGCGACCTCGGGCTCGACGCACTGAGCGTGCTTCCCGTGCCGGAAGGACGGCCGCTCGAACGGTCGATCGGACGCGAGCGGACACCCCGTGGATGGCAGACGGACGTCGGGCTCGCCTTCTCGAACGGGCCGCGCTACCGGGCCCGCTACGCGGTGGACCTACCGGGCCCGCCGCTGCGCGCCGCACGCGCCACCCTCCTGACGGTGACGAACCTCGCGCTGCTTCTGGCGGCGCTGCTGCTCGGCCGGATTCTGCTCGGCGAGGCCCGATCCGGTGGGATGCGCGTGCTCGGGCTCCCCATCTCCTTCCGGGGACGTGTCACCCTCGCACTCTTCGGCTTCTTCGCGCTGGCGAACGCGATCTTCGGAACACTCGCCTATCAGACGCTGGCGCAGGCGTCGAGGCGCTCCGCACAGGTGATCGCGGAGCGCGTCGTCGAGGATGCCACCGGCTGGTATCGGGCCCTCGGGCGTCAGATGGACCGCCTCGCCAGCCAGGTGGGCGCGGAGCTGCTCGAATACCGTGAGGGCGCCCTGTACGCCGGCTCGGTCGACGAGCTCGTCGAGCTCGGGCTCTACGAGGGGTGGACCCCCTTCGACGTGCACGCGGAGCTCGACGGGTACGACGCGGTCCGCGAATTCCGGCAGACGTCGCTCGGACGGTGGGAGTACGGCACCGCGTACCGGCGTCTTCCCGACGGGGACGTTCTCGCCGCTCAGCTCCCGCTCCAGGCGGGCACGAGTGCGCTCCAGACCACCGATCTCCTGGAGCTTCTCGCCTTCGTCATGCTCCTCGGCGCGGGTCTCTCGCTCGGCCTCGCGATGGTCGCCGGTCGGGCCCTCACGCGGCCGATCCAGGCGCTCAAGGTGGCGTCCGAGAGCGTGGGGGCGGGCGACCTGGGCATGCGGCTGCCGGCCCACAGACAGGACGAGTTCGGGGCCGTCTTCCGGGCGTTCAACCGAATGGTCGGGCGGGTTCGGCGGGCGCGCCGCCAGCTCGTGCGCACGTCGCGCCGGACGCAGCTCATCATGGACGAGGCCGCGGTGGGCATGGTCGCGCTCGACGCCGACGGGCGCGTGACGCTCGTGAACCCGCGGGCCGAGGAGCTGCTCGGACAGCCCGTGCCCGTCGGCCGGCCACTCCCCTCGGAGGGAGAGCTCGGCGAGGCGCTCGAGGCGTGGCTCGCCCGACACCTCGACGGATCCGCCGGCGAGGCCGATTCCGACATCCAGACGGGCGAGCGGCGGGTCCGGGTCCGCGCCCGGCGGCTCGGCACGCTCGGTACACGACGCGGTGTGGTCGTGGCACTCGACGACGTGACGGACGAGCTGCGGGCGGAGCGCGTGCTCGCCTGGGGGGAGATGGCCCGCCAGGTCGCCCACGAGGTGAAGAACCCGCTCACTCCGATCAAGCTGAGCATCCAGCACCTCCGACGGGCGTGGGACGATCGACACCCGGAGTTCGAGAACGTCCTGATCCGCAACGCCGACGCGATGCTCCTCGAGATCGATCGGCTCGCCGAGATCGCCCAGTCGTTCTCACGCTTCGGCGCCCCGGGCGATCAGGTCCAGCCGCTCGCGCCGGTCGTCCTCTCCGACGTCGTGGGTGAGGTCATGACGTTGTACGGCAGCTCGGCGGCACGGGTGCGCTTCGAGCAAGACCTCGACCGCCGACTTCCTCCCGTCGTGGCGCGAACCCCGGAGCTGAAGGAGGTGTTGGTGAACCTCCTGGAGAACGCTCGACTCGCCGGAGACGTCGGCACGCGGGTCGTGATCCGCGCCCGCCGGGTCGAGGGCGATGTCGTCGAGCTGACGGTCACCGACGACGGGGCCGGTATCCCCCCGGAGGTTCTTCCCCGGATCTTCGAGCCCCAGTTCAGCACCCGGTCGAAGGGGGCGGGCCTCGGGCTTGCGATCGTGCAGCGGGTCGTCCGCGCCTGGGGGGGAAGCGTCCGAGTCGATTCCCAGCTCGGGCGGGGCACGACGGTCTTCGTGCGCCTCCCGGTGTGGACGGACGGCGTGGAGGAGCCGGGCGCGGGCGACGCGGAGCGGCCCGTGGAGGCCACCGCGCCCGATTCGTAGCGGTCCCGTCCGGGACTTCCCGTACCCGCCCCGCCCCGAATTTCGATATCGTTGAGTGGACGGACGCGTGACACGCGTCGAGCTTTCCCCACCGTAGCGGAGCGCCCCACCCCGATGACGCGGACGATGTCGGCCTCCGGTGAAGCAACCCGCCCGGGCGCGGCCGACCTGGAACACCGCCGTCTCGGGGCGAAGGCCCTGCTTCGCTGGCTCGACCGCCTCATCCCGTCGCTGACCGAACGATGGATCGACGAGATCCGGCGGCGGGGGCACATCGGTCCTCCGGAGAGCGAGGCGCTGGTCGAGCGCTTCGCGCAGGTACAGGTCGGCCTTCTCCCGTACATGCTGGGTCCGCGCCGCGAACAGGTCCAGCAGCTCTGGGACCGCGCCGCCGAGCT
>JANQME010000254.1 GCA_028280205.1 Longimicrobiales bacterium | reverse complement strand
GACGAGGTAGCGCTCCAGCTCGTCCAGCGGCGGCTCGGCCGCCGGGTCGCCGTACGCCGTGTCCAGGCGCCAGAACAGATACGAGGCGGGCGGCAGCGGAAGGAAGGGCGGACGCCGGTACCAGCCCCGGGCGCGGAAGGCCCAGGCCGCGCCGATGAGGTGGGGGACGAGCCTCGGTCGCCGGATCGCCGCCTTGGCGATGTTCCAGTACAGCGTCGCTCTCCTTCGGATCGAATGACCGTCCGGGGGAGTATCGGCCCCGAAGACGATCGTCGGGAAGATAACGAAAAGGTCCCCAGAGCCCCGCATGCCCAACCGCCTGACACAGGAGTCGAGCCCGTACCTCCGCCAGCACGCGGAGAACCCGGTGGATTGGTACCCGTGGGGCCGGGAGGCGCTCGAGCGAGCCCGAAGCGAGGATCGCCCGATCCTCCTCTCCGTCGGCTACTCCTCCTGTCACTGGTGTCACGTCATGGAGCGCGAGTCGTTCGAGGACGCGACGATCGCGGCCGCCATGAACGAGCGGTTCGTGAACGTGAAGGTCGACCGCGAGGAGCGTCCCGACGTCGATCAGGTGTACATGCGGGCGGTCCAGGCGATGACCGGGCGGGGCGGGTGGCCGATGACGGTCTTCCTGACGCCCGACGGAACCCCGTTCTACGGCGGGACCTACTTCCCGCCCGAGCCTCGTCCGGGGATGCCTTCCTTCCCGCAGGTCCTCGACGCCGTGCACGATGCGTGGACGAACCGGCGCGACGAGGTTGAGGCCGGGGGCGGTCGACTCCTCGACGCGCTCTCCGCCGTCGACGGCGCCGACGCCACCCGACGGGCCGCCCCCCGTCTCCTCGAGGGCACCGCCCGTGCCCTGGCGGCCCGCTACGATCCCACCCACGGCGGATTCGGCGGCGCCCCGAAGTTCCCGCAGCCCGTGACGCTCGAGTTCCTCCTCCGCTGGCACGTCCGCTCGGGGGAGCGGGCCCCTCTCGACATGGTGCTGCACACGCTGCGCCGCATGGCCGCGGGCGGGATGCGCGACCACTTGGCCGGCGGCTTCCACCGCTACTCCGTCGACGCGCGTTGGCTCGTCCCGCACTTCGAGAAGATGCTGTACGACAACGCCCTGCTCGCGAGCGTGCTGCTGGACGCCTGGCGCCTGACCGGAGCACCGGATCTGCGCCACCTGCTCGAGGAGACGCTCGATTGGATGGCGAAGGAGATGCGTGGACCGGACGACGGCTTCCACGCCGCGCTCGACGCCGACTCCGAGGGAGAGGAGGGCCTCTTCTACGTGTGGACGCCGGAGGAGGTCGACGAGCTCCTGGGCCCGGACGCCCGCCTCTTCCGTAGAGTCTACGACGTCTCGGAGGCTGGGAACTTCGAGGGGCGCAGCATCCTGCACCTCCTGCACCCGCCGGCCTCGGTCGCGGCCACCGAGGGGATGGACGAGGACGCGCTCCACGCGATCCTGGAGCGAGCCCGCGCGACCCTGCTCGAGCGGCGCTCCGAGCGCGAGCGGCCGTTCCTGGACGAGAAGGTGATCGTCGCGTGGAACGGGCTCGCGATCCGGGCGTTCGCGGAGGCCGGCGCGACCCTCGGACGCACCGACTGGCTCGAAGTCGCCTCGGACGCGGCCGACTTCCTCCTGTCGCACCTGCGCCTCGACGGACGTCTGCTCCATTCGTGGATCGACGGCGCACCCAGCGCGAGTGACGGCGTCCCGATCCCCGCCCTCCTGGACGACACGGCCGCGCTCGGCAACGCCCTGCTCTCGCTGCACGCCGCCACCCTCGAGCCGCGCTGGCTCGACGAGGCGCTCACGGTGACCGAGGACGTGCTCGAACGCTTCTGGGACGACGCCGCCGCCACGGTCTACGACACGGCTCACGACGCGGAAGCACTGGTCGTCCGCCCGAGGGACTCGACGGACGGGGCGACGCCGTCGGGCCCGTCGCTCGCGGCCGAGCTGCTCGCGCGGGCGGGGCATCTCTCGGACTCCGACCGCTTCCGCGGCGTGGCCCGCAAGGTCGTCGATCGCGAGGCCGAGGGGCTCGAGCGCTTCGGAGCCGCCTTCGGGCGGATGCTCTCCGTCCTCGACCGGCTCGAGGCGGACCCGGTGGAGGTCGTCGTGGCCGGCGGCGACGACGACGAGACGCGCGCTCTGGTCCGGGCCGCACACGCTGTCTTCCTGCCCGGCGGAGTCGCCACGGGCCGGCTCGACGACCGCCCGGTGCCCGACCTTCCGGTCCTGCGCGGTCGTCTCCGCGGGGACGGCGATCCCCGCGCCTGGGTGTGCGTGGGGTACACGTGTCGGCTCCCCGTCAACGAGCCGACGGACGTGGTCGAGGAGATCCGGACGGCAGGCGGCGCCCCTTCGTCCCGATGACGATCACGGTAGATTGAGAGGCTATCCCGCGGTCTCCTCAAGAACCCGACTCGATGGCTACACAGGAACGGGAAGTCCTTCGGACGACCGAGCTGGCCGACCTCTCCCACGAACAGCTCCGCCACTTCTACCGTACGATGGTGACCTCGCGGCGCATCGACGATCGGGAGATCAGCCTCAAGCGCCAGAACAAGATCTTCTTCCAGATTTCCGGGGCCGGGCACGAAGCCGTCGGCGTGGCCGTCGCCGCCCACTGCGTCTCCGGACGCGACTGGTTCTACCCGTACTACCGCGACCGCGCGCTGATGCTCGCCCTCGGTCAGACCCCGCTGGACCACCTGCTGCAGGCGGTCGGGGCCGAGGCGGACCCGGCCTCGGGCGGGCGGCAGATGCCGGCGCACTTCGGAGACCGGCGCTTCAACGTCCCCACCTCTTCGTCGCCGACGGGGACGCAGTTCCTCCAGGCGGTGGGCGCCGCGGAGGCGGGCGTGAAGGTGGGGCGGATCCCGGGGCTCGAGGGGCTCGTGGAGCCGTGGCACGAGGACGAAGTCGTCGTGGTGTGCACCGGCGACGGAGCTACGTCGGAAGGGGAGTTCTGGGAGTCGCTCAACACCGCGTGCAACCTGAAGCTGCCCATCGTCTACGTTGTGCAGGACAATGGATACGCGATCAGCGTCCCCATCGAGGTCCAGACCGCGGGAGGCAGCGTGTCGCAGCCCGTCCCCGGCTCCCCGAACCTGCACATCGTGAAGTGCGACGGCACGGACGTCGTCGACAGCTACCGGGCCGCGGGCGAGGCGATCGCGTGGGCCAGGGCGCGTCGGGGGCCCTCGATGATCCACGCGCTCACGACCCGTCCCTACTCGCACTCCATGTCCGACGACGAGCGGACCTACCGGACGGAGGAGGAGCGCAGGGCACAGGACCAGCGCGATCCGCTGACGCGCACCCGCGCCCTTCTCGTCTCAATCGGGGCCGCCACCGCGGACGAGCTCGACGCCATGGAGGACGAGGCCGCGAAGGCGGTCTCCGACGCGGCGGACGAGGCGCTCGCCTCGCCCCAGCCGGCGGCCGCGACGGCGATGACTCACCTCTACTCGGAGGACGTCGATCCCACTTCTGCGGACTTCGATACGGAGGATGCACCCGCGTACGAGTCGGACAAGCTCCTCACGGTGGTCGACCTGCTCAACGCGTGCATGCGCTCCGAGATGGAGCGCGATCCGCGCATCGTGGTCTTCGGCGAGGACGTGGCCGACGTCTCACGCGAGGCCTACCTGGGCGAGGTGAAGGGCAAGGGTGGTGTCTTCAAGGTGACCCACGGGCTACAGAGCCGTTTCGGTTCCGAGCGCGTGTACAACTCGCCGCTCGCCGAAGCCAACATCGCCGGGCGCGCCGTCGGAATGGCGACGCGCGGCATGAAGCCGGTCGTCGAGATCCAGTTCTTCGACTACATCTGGCCGGCCATGATGCAGATCCGCAACGAGCTGGCCACGATGCGCTACCGCTCGAACGGCCACTTCTCGTCCCCCGCCGTGATCCGGGTCACGTACGGCGGCTACCTCAAGGGCGGGGCGATCTACCACTCCCAGACCGGCGAGACGCTCTTCACCCACACGCCGGGGCTTCGGGTGTGCATGCCCGCGACCGCGGAGGACGCCGCCGGCCTGCTCCGCACCGCGATCCGGTGCGACGACCCGGTCCTCTTCCTGGAGCACAAGCACCTGTACCGCCAGGTGTACAACAAGGGACGGGATCCGGGACCGGACTTCATGATCCCCTTCGGGAAGGCGAAGGTCGTGCGGGAGGGCTCGGACGTGACGCTGGTCACGTGCGGAGCGCTGGTGAAGCGGAGCCTGGACGCGGCGAAGATCGCCGCCGAGCAGCACGGCGTCGAGACGGAAGTCATCGACCTGCGCACCGTCCAGCCGTTCGACATGGAGCGGATCGCGGACTCGGTGAAGAAGACCAACAAGGCGCTGGTCGTGCACGAGGACAGCCTCTCCTGGGGGATCGGCTCGGAGATCGCAGCCCGCATCGCGGACGATCTCTTCGAGTACCTGGACGGACCGGTGCGGCGCGTCGCATCGCTCGACACCTGGGTGGCGTATGCGCCGCAGGTCGAGGCCGAGATCCTTCCTCAGACGCCGGACGTGGTGGGCGCCCTCGCCGAGCTGGGCGCCTACTGACCCGGCACCGTAGAGAGGGGCCACGAGTCGTCGCGGGCCGACCGTTCGGCCCGCCCCCCGTCGGCGGCACGCACCTTGCGCTTAGTTGGTGCGCAGCAGGGGGGAACCACCGATCGCACCCACGAGGCCGATGTTCCATCCCGCGTTTTCCCGGGCACTCTTTGCCGGGTATGTGACACTTCTTCCGGCGCCCGTCCTCCGCGCGGCACCGCGCGCTCTTCCCGTTCTCGCGCTCCTCGCGCTCGTGTCCGGATGCTACGACCAGCCGGCCGGCCCGATCGTGGAGAGCGACGGCCGCGTCTTCGTGACGAACGACGAGGCTGCGCTCGCGTCGCGCGTGCACTACGTAGAAGAAGCGATCCCGGTGGACGCACCGCCATCGACGCCCGCTGGCGCCGCCGCCGCGCCGGCCCGGGCCGCCTCGGTGATCTCGCTCACCCTGGTGGCCGAGGTCGACGCTCCGGAGCTCAACGGGGACACGCTTCAGGCCACGTCGGTCTCACGCCGTACTCAGAACGCCATGCTGGTGAGCTACAACGTGCGCGGGGACACCTTCCTGGGCGGCGTCGACTACGTGATCAACTGGTTCGGCCGCTACCCCAGCATCCTGTCGTCCGCCACCTTCAACGACTCGGACGTCTCCGCGGTCGCACTCGAGGGCTCGGACATCTACGCCGCCCAGGCGACGAACGCCAGCGGCTTCGCGACGTCGGCCGCGATCGAACGTCTCCGCATGGGCTTCCTCGGGATCTCGGTCCAGAGTGGGGCACGCTTCGACCTCACCAGCTTCGCGGCCACCAGCGTCGCGGTCATCGGCGACGAAGTCTGGGTCACCACCGGCGATGCGGGCGACGTGTACGCGCTCGATCGGACCGATCTCGCCACGGTACGCGGAAGCTACACGCTCGATGACGCCCGCTGGGTGACGCACGACGAGGATGGGAGTCGGGTGGTCGTCGTCCAGGGCACGCCGGGCCGGATCAGCACCTTCTCCGACGGGTCCTTCACCGGGGGTTCGCTCACACTGCTGAACACCTTCTCGTTCAACGGCGCGACGGTCCCCGAATCCAAGTCGACCGTCGACGTCGCGGGCGGCAAGGCGTTCATCGCCGCGGGAGAGGAGGGCGTTCAGGTCATGTGCCTCGACGACGGTACGATCGTCGGGAACGTACCGCGTCCCGACCCGGCCGCGCTCGGTCTCGATTCGGCCGTGGTCGTGACCAACGCCGTCACCGTGGACGGCGATCTCATGTTCATCTCGAACGGCGAAGCGGGCGTGTACATCGCATCCGGCGATCAGCCGTGGGCGGACACCGCGTGCACCGATCCCCAGACCATCACGCTCCTCGGTCAGCTCCGCTTCGACGACCTGCAGTCCGCCAACCACGTGGACTATCGGAACGGGTACCTCTTCGTCGCCGCCGGGCTCGGAGGCGTGAAGGTCGTCGAGGTGAACGTCGCGGGCGACGACGACGACGATGATGATTAGCAGGGCGGGTACCGCCCGGGTGACCTCCGAGACCGTGGCACCGGGCTACCTCTCAGAAGCGTAGCCCGAGCGTGAGCGGGATGACGCGCGTGCGGGCGGGTCGATCGATCTGCACGTACCGTATCTCGGCGAACGCCCCGACCCCCGTGCCGCCCACGGCGACGCCGAAGCCGCCGTGATACCCGGTATCCGTCACGGATTCCGGCGCTTCCGCCGCGCCGGTCTCCGTCCGGTACGAGCCCAGTCCGCCGAGGAGGTACGGCTGCAGGGAGATGCCGGGCAGAAACACAACGAGGCTGAGCGAGCCTCCGAGCACGTCGGTCCCGGCGAAGCTCGCCGATGATGCACCCATGCGGTGGTAGGACCCGTCGCCACGCAGGGCGACGGAGCTCAGCATCGGCAGCCGCACCTGGAGCCCGGCCTGGACGTGGTACCCGGGATCGGCCACGTCGGTGATCGCACCGTTCGGCGCGCTGAACCCGCCACCCAGGAGGATGCGGGGCTGGGCGGCGAGCCCCCCCGGGAGGAGGACGAGGGCTGCGAGGGCGAGAGTGCTTCGTGACATGGCGGGCCGGGTGTTCGGTGTGTATCGCTCAGAGTACCGGACTGAGGGCGTGCGGATCCCTCAGAAGACCCAGCCGAGGCCGAGAACCAGGGCGAAGTACTCGTAGTCGTCACCCCCGGTCGCGAAGCTGGACAGCCCGGCGTTGGAGTAGCCGAAGGTGAGCGACAGCTCGCGGGAGGGTGCGACCGCCCAGCCGGCCCGCGCGGTGGCCCGGATCGAACCGGTCGGATCGCCGTCGGTCCGCACCTGCTGCACGCCGGGGGCCGCCTCGACGAGGAGGCTCCACCGCCCGCGCACGCCCCGCCACCACGACGTCAGCTCGACGATGCCGTAGTAGTCCGGGTCGAAGTAGCCGTCGTTCAGGTTCTTCTCGAAGGAAAAGCCCCGGTGGCTGACGCCCAGGTGGAAGGCCCCCAGCGAGCGTGACACGGCGGCGGACCACTCGCGCCGACCGTTCGGCTCCGAGCCGTCCCAGGACCCCAGTCCCACGCTCCCGTCCAGCCGCCACTCCGGGCCGGGAAACCACCGCCCGGCGAGCACGGCTCCGGTGGCCCGGACGCCGCGCTCGGCGAGGAGCGCCGTGTCGTCGATCCCCTGCGTCGACAGGGAGAGCGTCGCACCGAATGGGTAGCGGTCCGGCGTCCTGACCTCCGCCCTGAGCGAGAGGAACCGCGGCCGGCCGGTGCCGTCGCTGCCGCTTCCGCCCACTCCGCCGGTCACGACCCAGCCCGGTCGGAGCTGGTACGCACCCGCGACGGACGCGCCCAGCGCCGCGCGTTCGAGCCGGAACGCCGGTGTCACCTGCTCGAGCCGCTTGTGGTACACACGCGTCCGTACCTCCAGGCGGGGCCGGGGATGCCAGGACGCGGAGACGTCGGTCGTCACCATGCGGTTCCCGTCGGAGTCGTCTTCGCCGCGGACCGAGGGCCGTACGTCCGGAGCCAGCGTCGTCCGGACCGCGAGGTGCTGCTCCTGCAGCTCGGTATCCAGCGGATCGAAGCCGAGGCCCGTATCGAGCGTCGCGAGAGCTGCGGCATCGCGCCCCTGCGCTCGATAGACCTGAGCCAGCATCCCCCACGCGGCCGCGTTCGTGTCGTCCGCTTCGATCGCTCGGAGGGCAGCCCGTTCGGCGCGGACCAGACGGCCCGCCCAGAGGAGCGTCCTCGCCCGGCCCGTCAGGGCCCGCATCTCGCCCGGATCGCGCCTCAGGATCTCGTCCCACGCGTCGACCGAGGCGTCCCACTCCGACGCGAGCGCGAGGGAGGAGGCGAGTCCGATGCGCGCCTCACGATCGTCCGGATCGCCCTCGAGGATCCTGCGGTACGCCGCGATCGAAGTGTCGGCCTGACGTGCCAGGGCCCGGGCGCGCGCCCGACCGCGTCGAGCCTCGGCGTGCTCCGGAGCGATGGAGAGGAGCGCCTCGTACGTCGCGAGTGCCGCCTCGCCATCCCCACCGCTGGACTGGAACGTCGCCAAGGCGACGAGGGCGGCGACGCTGCGCGGCTCGATCGCGAGAGCCTCCTCGATCTCCTCGATCGCGCGCGGGACATCACCGCTCCAGCCGATCGCGCGCGCGCGCGCGACCCTCGCGTCGACGTTGTCGGGCTGGCGCTCGACGAGCCGGTCGAAGAGCCGGAGCGCCTCCCCGTACTCGCCCCGCCAGGAGCGCATCTGACCCAGCCGCAGCAGCGCCAGGCCATCCGTCGGGTCCTGCTCGAGCCGGGCGGAGTAGAGCTCGAGCGCGCGGTCGAGATCGCCCCTGGCCCACGCCTCCTCGGCCGGATCGGGGGCTCCGCTGGCGGCCGCCTCCGCGCGTCGTACACGCTCCATATAGTCGGCGGCCGTCGGATGGTCCGGAGCCACCTCCAGGACGCGCCCGAAGCGGCTGCGCACGGCGTCGAGGTCTCCGTCACGCCACGCGACGAGCCCGAGGCCGACCAGCGCGTCGACGTTGGTCGGATCGCTCTCGAGGACGGTGCCGAAGAGCCCGGCCGCCTCGTCCGCATCCCCCTCGCGAAGGGTCACGTACGCCAGACCGGTCCGCGCGTAGTCGTCGTTCCCGCATCGGGCCAACGCACGAAGGAACCGGTCCCGACTGCCCGAAACGTCGCCGGCCCGGTAGGCCGCCCAGCCGGCCTCCGCGTCGAGCGCCGAGGCGGCGGGACAGCCGTCCTGACCGACGACCGGCGAGGGAGCACCGGCCACGACCCCGAACGCGACCGCGATCCCGGCCCGGAGGAAGGTCGGGAGCCTCGGCACCGCCCCCCACCTCCTCACGCCACCCGTGTCTCCGGCTCGATGCATCCGGCCCAGGCGCGCATGCCGCCCCGCATGCTCGAGACACGAGGAAAGCCGGCCGAAGCGAGACGGCCCGCGGCGGTCCGGCTCCGCTGCCCACCTCGGCAGTAGGTCACGACGTGCCGGTCACGCGGGATCTCGCCCATCCGCTCGCCCAGCTCTCCGAGCGGAACGAGC
>JANQME010000027.1 GCA_028280205.1 Longimicrobiales bacterium | reverse complement strand
CGGCCTCCTCCGGGCCCACGTCCAGCCAGACCGTCGCGGTGCCCGCCGGGACACCCCGCAGACGCTCGGGGGCCGCCGCCCAACCGCCGCCCGACGCCAGCACGACTTCGGTCTCGCGCAGCAGCTCGCGCGCGACCTCCTCCTCGAGTTGGCGGAAGGCGACCTCGCCGTCCGTCGCGAAGATCTCCGGCACCGTGAGACCCGTCCGGGTCTCGATCGCGTCGTCGAAGTCGACGAAGCGCCACCCGAGCCGACGGGCCAGTCTCCGCCCCACCGTCGACTTCCCCGCGCTCATGAAGCCGACGAGCAGAACCCGTCGCCACCCCCTCGCCGGCGCCGGGGGCGGCTCGCTCAACGCTCGGCGAAGCCCCGCTCGGTCAGGTGACGCACGTAACCGTCGACATTGCGCCGCAGCTCGCCGACCGAGTCGCCGCCGAACTTCTCGAGCAGCGCGTCCGCGACGACGAGCGCGACCATCGCCTCACCGATGACGCCAGCCGCGGGCACGGCGCACACGTCGCTCCGCTCACGGGCCGCCTCACCCGGGCTCCCGTCGCGCAGGTCCACGCTGCCGAGCGGCTTGCGAAGCGTGGAGATCGGCTTGAGCGCACCACGCACCACCAGGGGCTGACCGGTGGTGATCCCACCTTCGAGTCCGCCCGCCCGATTCGACGTCCGTCCCATGCGGCCCGCCCGATCGAGCACGTCGTCGCGCTCGATCGGGTCGTGCACCTCGGACCCCGGGCGATACGCACCGCGAAAGCCGAGCCCGAGCTCCACCCCCTTCACCGCCTGGATGGACATGACCGCCTGCGCCAGCCGGCCGTCGAGCTTGCGATCCCACGAGACGTGACTACCGAGCCCGACCGGTACGTTCGAGACCACGACTTCGAAGACGCCCCCCAGGCTGTCCCCTCGCTCCTTCGCCGCGTCGATCTCCTCGATCATGCTCGCCTCGGCATCCGGATCGAGGCAGCGAACCGGGCTGACATCGGACGCTTCATTGAGCGCTCGCGGTAACTCGACCTCCCGCGCCTCCACGGGCCCGATCGAGGTCACGTGGCTTCCGACCCCGATCTCGAGCTCGGAAAGGAGCCGCTTCGCGACGGCACCGCACGCCACGCGGGCGGCGGTCTCCCGCGCGCTGGCGCGCTCCAGCACGTCGCGGACGTCCCTGCGATCGTACTTGAGCGCTCCGGCGAGATCGGCGTGGCCCGGACGGGGCAGGTAGTGCGGCCGCAGCGACTTGGGGTTCACCCCCTCCTCGGGCGCCTCGTGCGCCATCGCGGTCGTCCAGTTCTCCCAGTCGCGGTTCCAGACGAGCATCGAGATCGGGGAGCCGAGCGTCTCTCCGAGCCGGACGCCGCTCAGGAGCTCCACACGGTCCGACTCGATCTTCATGCGTCGGCCCCGTCCGTGCCCCGCCTGCCGCCGGGCCAGCTCGGGATCGACGTCGCGCGCGACGTCGAGCTCGAGCCCCGCCGGGATCCCCTCCAGAAGGGCGGTCAGCGCCTTGCCGTGGGACTCCCCCGCCGTTCGGAAGGACAGGCTGGTCATCGGAACGATCTCGGCACTCGCGAGGAGGGAACACGAAAGCCCGGCACCGGCCGGGCTTTCCCGCACGAGGGCGGGAGCGCGTCTAGTATAAGCGAATCCAGGTGAGGCGATCCCCCACCCGCTCGGTCAGTTCAGCGAGACGATCGAGATCTTCACCGAGTCCAACCCGATCGCACCCGCGAGATCGTTGGCGCTCACCTTCACATAGACGTCCCCCGCCTCCTGGCCGGCCACGGCGTTGAGGTAGTTCGTGGCCTGGAGGAATGCGGCGCCATCGCCCGTACCGTCCTCGGCGATGTACGCGTCGCTCCCGTCCGCGTACGTACCCTCGTAGGAGATGTCGCCGATCCCGGCAGGCGCGCTGATCTCCGCCAACACCAGAATCGAATCGCCGGGTGCGACCGTAAGGCCGTCGCCCGGCGCGGTGATCGTAACCTGCGGACCGTCCGGCGTTACGGACCCGGGGAGCGAAAAGAGGTTCTCACCCCGGCAGGCGCCGAGGGCCACGGCGCTCAGCAGCACCGCGACGAATGCAGCTCGGGGACCTACGCTGCCGGTGACGAGCGTCTTCATCGGGCTCTCCTCGAACGACCCGGCCCTAGAGGCTGGACCGCACAATCGTCGGGGTGACCAGAATGATGAGGTCGCGCTGGATCTGGTTGTTGCGTCGGGTGCGGAAGAGTCCGCCGATGAGCGGCAGGTCCATGAGGATCGGGATCCCCGCCACCGCTTCCGTGCGCTCGGTCTGCGTCAGGCCGCCGATGACCACCGTCTCTCCGTCCTGAACGAGCACGCGGGTCTGCGCACGCTGCGTCCGGAAGATGAAGCCCGCGTCGGAGTCGGCGAGCTCGGCCGCCGACCGTTCGGCGAGCACCTGCAGCACGATCTGCCCGTTGTCGGTCACCGTGGGCGTCGCCTGGAGCTTGATGCCCGTTTCCTGCTGGGCGACCTGCGCGACCGGGAAGGCGGCTCCGCCACCGGCCGCAGCACCGCCGCCCGCCCCCGCATCGATGGTACGAATCGGCGTGATCTCACCGACCAGGATGTCCGCCGTCTGGTTGTCCAGCACCGTCACCTGGGGCGTCGCCTCCACGTCGCTCAGATTGACCGAGGAGAGCGCGTCGATGAAGGCGATGAGCTGGTGGCGTCCCATCACGAGTGAGGTGAGGATCTGCAGGGTCGGCGCGGTGACGCGAGCCGTGGCGTTTCCGAGCGCCGCGACCGAGTTGCCGCCCAGGGCGACGACCGGCTCCTCGATCGCCTCCGCGATCCCGTCGCCGTCGAGGTCGGCCCGTCCGTCCGAGAGCTGGTTGAGCTGGTTGCCACGCGAGTCCTTCAACTCGTACGTCACGCCGAGCTCGTCGAGGTCCGTGCGGTTCACGAAGATGATCTTCGCCTGGATCGAGACCTGGGGCGTCTCGACGTCGAGCTCCCCGATCAGCTGCCCGATGTCGTCGTGGATGCGCTGGATGTCCGATACGATCAGCGTGTTCGTAGACTGACTGATCGTCACATTCCCGCGCTCGGTGAGAAGCGGCTGAATCGCGATCTGCGCTTCCGCCGCGGTGGCGTACGAGATCCGGTACGCGCGCGTGAACAGTTGCTCGATCGCCTCGCGGTCGTTCAGGTCCGCGATGTTGTCCACGCGGATGATCCCCGACTCCTGCTCCTGGGCGGCGAGCCCCTGCCCCTGCAGGATCGTGCGCAGCGCGACGTCCCACGGCTGGTCGTTGATGTCCGCGGTGACGAAGCCGTCCACGTTCGAGCCGGGCACGATCGAGCGGCCGGAGAACGCGGCGAAGGCGAGGAGCACGTCGTTGATCGGCGCCTCGGTCCACGTTACGGAGATCCGGCGGGCCTCCTGCATCGGGGCGGCCGAAGCCGGGACCATCGAGGTCGGATCGAACACCGGCGTGGCGGCCGGCAGAGCGACCGCGCCGGAGGACCACGGCTCGAAGTCACCGGTCGGATTCTCGAGCGAGATGCGGACGCCGCGAGGGTCCGAAACGACCGCGTAGCCGAGAGGTCGGTCGAGCACGAAGACCAGTCGGACGACCTCGTCCGAGTACTGACTCGTCCGCATCGAGACGATCCCGCCGCGGTTCAGGGCCGCGAAGTCGTCCCGCGGAAGCGCGTGATCGGCGCCCATGAGGTCAACGACCAGACGGTGCGGGCCCTCCATCGTGAAGTCGCGGAACTCGACTTCCCCTTGAACGGAGATGAGGACACTCGTCTGCGAGGCCATCGGCGTGATCGTCACTTCCGTGACCGGCCCGCCGAGGGCCAGGAGCGTGCCCGCCCAAAGAGCGAACATCGACGTCATGAGGTGCCTCCCTGGCGCCTGGAAACGAAGTTCATGGTGCGACGCTCGACCGCGTCGAACTCCTGCACATCGACGACGACCGCGTCACGACGAATCTCGATGATCGTCGCATTGCCGATTCTCTCCCCGACCTTGAGGTAGAACGCGTCTCCCTCGACGGGTGCAGTGGTGCCGTCCTCGTTCACGGTGACGCCGCCGGTGCTGACGACCGCGACGCTGTTCGCCCCGTCCGGCGCGTACATGATGCCGATCAGGCTCAGGTCGTCGAAGCGCAGCGACCCACCGGGTCCGCTCAGCGGACGGAAGGGGTTGCGGCGGGTGAAGGACGGGTAGTCGAAGACCTCGCGCTCGAAGACGAGCTGCGCCTCCTGCTGTTGCGGAGGCTGCGGAGGGTCCTGCGCCTCGACGGACGTCGCCGAGACGGCGACGCCGGCGCAGACGAGGAACGCCGGTCGGAAGCGGATCATGCGCCCTCCCCGGGAAGCTCGGTCGGCAGCGTCGACTGCTCAGGCAGGATGTACGTCTCGATCCGGAAGGTGGCCTGCACGGGGAACTCCATTCCGGGTCGGCTCTGCGGCTGGTTGAAGATCGCCACGTCGACCTGCACGGGCGTGACGATTCGGGGAAGCGAGGCGATCGACGTCAGAAACGCGGCCACGTCGTGATACTCCCCGACCACCGTCATCTGGCGACCCAGGCGCGTGTACGGCCCCGAAGCCTCCGGCGGCTCGGGATCGAGCCCCAGCACGTCCACACCCGAAGAGCGCGCCAGCCCCTGGATGTCATCGAGAAGCGCGGGAACCTCTTCCTCACCCGGGATGAGCTCCTCGAGCCGGTCCACGTGACGGGTGTACTGATCCATCCTCCGGCGGAGCTCGTCGACGCCACCACGCGCGATGATCACCTGGGCCTGGCGGTTCTGCACGTCCAGCGATTCCAGCCGCGCCCGAACCTCGTCGTTGGCCTCGTTCCTCGGCGGCAGGTAGAACTGGTTGAAGAGCACGGCCAGAGCGAGCATCACGATGCCGCCCAGCATCCAGTTCCGCTGAGTCGGGTCGGTCGGGTTGTACCAGGCCATGATCAGTTCCCCGGTCCGGCGTTCTGGGCCTGCGCGAGGCCGTCGTCGAAGAGCGGAACCGTCTCGAGCTCCTCGATCGGGGGCTGGTCGTATGTGGCGACGAGCTCGAAGAGGAAGACGAGGTCGTTCGGATTCTCCTCGGACGCGACTTCCTGGATCGTCTCGTCGTTCACACCCCGAAGGAAGCGGGAAGACTCGAGGCGACGCATGAAGTTGGTGATCGCGAAGATCGAGCCCGCTCGTCCGTTGATGCGCACGACGGGGCCGTCGCTCTGATAGAGGATCTCACGGAGCCACGTGTAGTCCGGCACCGCGGACGCGATCTCGTCCAGCAGGTGCGGCCAGATGTAGCGGTCCCCGTCGATCTCTTGGATGACCGCGACCCGCGATTCGATCGAGTCTCCCTGGGCCTGGAGCTGGTTGATCTGGCCGATCACGCTGGCATTCTGGATCGAGTCCTGCACCGCGACCTCGGTCTGGACTCGAAGCTCCTCCGTTTCGGAGCGGAGCGAGAAGAATGCCAAGCCGATGTAGCCGAGCCCCACCAGCGCGGCGCCGGCGAAGAAGAGCTGGTACGGGTCGAGGCCGGCACTCCCGCCCCCACCGCCGCTGCCGGAACGCAGGTTCTTCAGGCCTTCCACGAAGCCGGCGAGCGGGTTCCCGCCGCCGCCGCCGCCCTTCTTGCCCCCCGGCAGAAGATTGACTTCGATCACGTTCGTGTCCTCGTCCTAGGCCCGGAGTGCGAGTCCCAACGGAAGGAGAAGCATGGGCGCGGCCTCGTCCAGCGTGAATCCCTCGGCCGCGTCCGGACGGACCGGAACGCGCTCGAAGGGATTCACGACCTCGGTCTCGACGTTCATCCGCTGAGCGAGCGTCTGGCTCATGCCCGGGATCCGTGCCCCCCCGCCACTCAGGAAGATACGCCCGACGGAGTTGCCCTCCTCGCGCGTCATCAGGAAAGCGCTTGCACGTTCGATGCCGACCGCGACCTCATCGGCGGACGCCTGTACGAAAGAGCCCAGGTCGGCCGCGGTTTCCCGGGCCTGAACCACGTCCTCGGCCTGCTCCGCCGTGAGCCCGCGCTCGCGCTGCAGATCCTCACGGATCTTCCGGGAGCCGAACGGGATGTCCCGCGTCAGAATCGGAACGGCATCTTCGAGGATCGACACGCTCGTCGTCTCGTGCCCGACGTTGACGAGGGCGACGATGCCGTCGCGGGCGTCCGGGTAGTTGTGCTCGAAGGCGTTGTAGAGCGCGAACGCGTCGACGTCGATGAGAACCGGCTCGACGCCGGCGTCCTGCAGGAGCCCGACCTTGTTGTCGATGAGCTCCCGCTTGGCGGCCACGAGCAGGACGTCCATCTGGAGTCCGTCGCCGCTCGGGTCGAGGATCTGGAAGTCCAGCTCGACGCTCTTGATGTCGAACGGGACGTGCTGCTCGGCCTCCCACTTGATCACCTCGCGAGCGTCGGACTCCTTCATCCGATCCATCTCGATCTTCTTGATGATCACGTCGTGGCCGCCGACCGCTGTCACGACCTCGGCGCCCTTCATGCCGAGCTCCTGGAACAGCCCCATGACGGCGTCGGAGACGAGACCGTAATCCATGATCTCGCCCTCCACGATCGCGTCCGGCTGGAGGGGGCGCATCGCGACGCGTACGACCTCCGGCTGATCGCCGGAGTGATCCACCTCCACGACCTTCACGAAACCGGACCCGATATCGAGCCCGATGACGCTACGCTTTCGTCCGAAGAGGCCCATTCTCCGCCTTCGAGCAAGGGGATGCGGTCGGAATTTCCCGCGAATCTCGATGCCAGATTACCACAAAAAGTCGAGCGATGTCAAGAACAAAATGGCCTCTGAACAGGCCGAAAAAATTGATAAACATTTGGTTCGTTGACGCATTCGACACGGCCGGCGCAGGCCGGTTGCCGAGCTACCCGTCGAGCCGGATCCAGCGTACCGGACGCACCGGGATCGGTCGCCCGAATGGTCCGCCGCCGAGCGCGGCCGCGGCTCGACAGGCCGAACCGGTGATGGACGCCTCGGCACCGACCTCGGCCCCCGCGCGCGCGTGCACCAGACCGACGATGCGGCTCCGGCCCGTGAGCCGCAGGCGGCCCTCGACGAGCAGGAGGCCGTGGAGCTCCGTATCCACCAGCTCGAGGTCGCCCGATGAGACGAGCACGCCCTGCCCGGAACCGTCGTGCAGCGTCGCTCCCGCGAGGGCGTGAACCCGGACGAAGCGCGAGGCGCACGGGCCGGCGGACGGACCCGGATCGCCCCAGTTCCATGGCTCTTCGGTGCAACGACCGGAGTGGACCGCGGGTCGTGGACTCCCCGCGCCCGACACGAGGATCTCCGCCGCGGCGAGGAGGTCGCTCCAACCGATCCGTCCGAGCGCGAGCGCCGACGAGTCGGGGTCGACGCGCAGAGCGGCCAGCGGCGGAGGCGGCCCGCCCGGCGGACACGCGGGGCCCGCGTCCCCGCCGGACACGGGCGACGGGCCCTCGGCCTCGATCCGGGACGAGCCGACGACCGTCGACGTCCCGCTCGTGACCAGCGCCGCGCCGAGGCTTCGGACCCGCGAGGCAGGATCGAGGCGCCACACGGCGAGACCGCGGGTACGGGTGGCGCCTTCCTCCCGGGCCCGCCCGACAGCCAGCCACACCTCGTCGGAGAGCGCCTCCAACCTCCCATCCCAACGGGCTCGGCCGTCCCGGCCGAACAACGAGTCCGGCGACGCCGCGACGCCGTCCGCGAAGGCCGAGTCGACGACGAGCAGGGCGGCACGTTCGGCGAGCCGTTCGATCCGCACGATGCGCTCCGAAAGCCGGGACGCCGCAACCTCGGAACCCGCGAGGACGAGCAGGCCGTGTGCGAGGAGCAGCCCGGCGAGCACGAGCGACACGACCAGGAGGAGTGCAGCCCCGCAGCGCGTGTCGTGGGTCATCGGGCGCCGACGAGTCGCACGG
>JANQME010000210.1 GCA_028280205.1 Longimicrobiales bacterium | reverse complement strand
GCGCACGGGGTGTGCGCGTCGGCGTCCTCGCAGGGGTCGTCGACCTCGACCCGGCGGCGGCCCGGTCGGCCGGCATCGACGCCGTCGAGGCGGCGGCCGAGAGCATTCCCCTCGACGAGGCGTTCGCCCGTGCGGAGGAGCTCGTGGCGGCGGCGGCGAGCCGGCTCGCGGGCGGCTGGCTCGCGGGCGGCTCGTGACAACGGGGGACCCCGCGTGATCGGTGGAGTCGACCTCGCCATCGTCGTGATCTCGCTCCTCGGCCTCCTCGCCGTGGCGGGGTGGATCGCGCGACGTCAACACAGCGCCGAGGACTACTACCTGGGAGGCCGGGCGCTCCCGGCGTGGGCACTCGGGTGCTCGCTCGCCGCCAACCAGGTGAGCGCGATCTCGCTCATCGGTGCTCCGGCCTTCGTGGCCCGCCGGGAGGGCGGAGGGCTGGTGTGGCTCCAGTACGAGCTGGCGGTCCCGCTCGCCCTGGCCCTCCTGGCGGTGTGGGGTGTGCCCGTCCTACGACAGGCCGGTGGCGCGGACGTCTACGGTGCGGTCGAGCGCCGGCTCGGGAGGAGCTCGCGTCGGGTGCTGGCGATCTTCTTCCTCCTGGGTCGAGGGCTCGGAGCCGGAGTCGTGCTGTATTCTTCGGCGCTCGTGGTCGATGCGCTCACGGGCTGGGGGCTGAACGCGTGCCTGGCGGTGGTCGCCGTGGTGGCCATCGCGTACACGACGCTCGGCGGGCTGGTCGCGGACGTCGTCTCGGACGTCCTCCAGCTCGGGCTGCTCTGGGGCGGAACGCTCTTGGCGACCGGGCTGCTCGCCCTCCATCTGCAGAGCAGGGGAAGGCTCCTGCAAGGGGACGGAGCCCTCCTCACCGGCGTGGACCCCGCCCGCCTCGTCCCTCTCGACTTCGGAGGCCACGGTCTGGGCGACGGTGCCGTCTTCTCCTTCTGGCCCATGCTCTTCGGGGGCCTCTTCCTCTACCTCTCGTACTACGGCTGTGACCAGACGCAGGCACAGCGGATCCTCGCCGCACCCACGGCCCAGGACGCGTGTCGTGCCCTCACCTGGGCGGCGCTCATTCGCTTCCCGTTGGTACTCACCTACTGTGCCTTCGGCGTCCTGCTCGCTGCGCTCCTCGTGGCGGAACCCGGCTTCGCGGCCCGGCTCGAGGGGCTCCCGCCCGATGCGCTCGTGCCCGAGTTCCTCGCGACGTACGCGCCGGTCGGGGTCCTCGGGGTCGCCGTCGCGGGGATCCTCGCCGCCGCGCTCTCCTCGATCGACTCCGCGCTCAACTCGCTCTCCGCCGTGACGCTGGAGGAGGTGATGCCGAGCCGCATCGAGCCGACCTCCCCCAGCGCGGTCCGGGTGGCTCGTGCGGGGACGGTCGCCTGGGGCATCTGGGCCGCGCTCACGGGGTGGTGGTTCTCGGGCGCCGGCGAGACGGTGATCGAGCTCGTGAATCGGGTCGGGAGCGTGGTGTACGGTCCGATCCTGGCGGTCTTCCTCCTCGCGGCCTTCTCGCAGCGAGCCGACGACCGCTCGGCCGCCGCAGGGGCGATGGCCGGAGTCGCGTGCAACGTGGCCGCAGGAGCGTTCCTCCCCGGCCTCTCCTGGCTCTGGTGGAACGTGCTGGGATGCGCGGTCACGTGGGCCGTGGGCACGCTCCTGGGCACCGAGGGCGCACGCCTGTCCGAACCGACGGCGGACGACACCCTGGATGAAGCGATCAAAGGCGCCCCGGCGCACACCCGCGTCCTGCTCGTCGAGTTCGGCCTCATCCTCGCCGCGCTCGGCGCCCTGACGTGGTGGCTCGCGGCCCGAGGAGGTGCTCCGTGAGCGGGGCGAACCACGTCGCGTCGCCGGGGGGCTTCACCTGCGCGCCGAAGTCGCCGCCTCGATCGGATTCACCGCGAGCACGCGACGGGCGGGAATCCAGCTCGCGGCCACCGCAACCGCCACCAGCACCGCGGCCACACCGACGAGCGTGAGCAGGTCCGTCGCTTCCACTCCGAACAAGAAGCCCTGCAGCGTACCCGCGGTGAGTCGTGCCAGAGTCAGGCCGACGGCCAACCCGAGCACCGTCATCGTCAGGCTGTCGCGGACGAGACGCCGGATGACGAGCTCGTTGGTCGCTCCGAGCGCGATGTGGATCCCAATCTCGCGGCGGCGCTGCGCCACCGAGTACGACACCACGGCGTAGATGCCGAGGGCCGCCAACACCAGTGCGAAGGCGGCGAAGCCGCCGAGCAGCCACACCAGAAAGCGCTTGGGGGCGAGGGAGGTGTCGACGACCCGCCCGAGGGATACGGCCTGGTCGAGCGGCACGTCGGCGTCGACGGAACGCGCGGCGGCCCGGGCGGCGGCCACCAGATCCTCGGGCGGCCCGCCACCCCGCACGAGAAGGTGGATCGCTCCGTGGTCCCGAACCTGACGGATGGGGAGAAACAGCTCCGCTCCCGGCTCCTGGTCCACGGAGCGCTGCCGCGTGGAACGCACGACGCCCACTACCTCCAGCTCCAGCCCGCTCGTACGGACGCGCGCTCCGACGGGGCTCTCCTCTCCCCACAGCAGCCCGGCGACCACGTCGTTGACGAGTCCCACCGTGGGCGTCCCGGAGACGTCGGCGGCGGACAGGTCCCTTCCCTCGAGCAGCTCGAGGCCCATCGCGTCGACGTAGCCGTCGCTGATCAGGCGCATGAACGGGTAGACGGGATCGTCCGACCGGTCGAGCAGACGCATCTGCCAGCGACGATTGAAGGCCATGGGCAGCATGTCGGCGAGTCCCGCCGCTTCGACGCCCGGCGCCTCGCGCGTGGACGACAGCATATCCGCCAGATACTGAACGCGGGCCTCTTCCGTGTCGAATCGGTGTGAGGGGTCGATTCGCAGCGCGATCGTCCCAACCGGCTCGTAGCCGAGGTCGGTCCGGAGCAGGTGCACCAGACTGCGCGCCGTGAGCGTGGACGCGACCAGAAGGATGCACGCGATCGCCACCTGCGACACGACGAGTGCACGACGGAGCGTCGACTGGCCCGGACCTTCCGAAGAGCCGCGCGCACCCTCTTTGAGGGACTCGTTGGGATCCACATCCGTGCCCCGGAGCGCGGGAGCCACACCGAAGAGGAGTGCTACGGCGGCGGAGGCCGCCACCGCGAGGCCGAGCGCGGTCCCGTCCACGCGCGTGTGGCCCAGCATCGGGATGCGCAGGTCGAGCGAGGCGAGCAGTCGGGTGCCGTTGAAGGCAACGAGCACACCGAGGATCGCACCGCACGCCGCAAGGATCAGGCTCTCGGTCAGAAGCTGTTGCACCAGGCGGCCACGTCCGGCCCCGATCGCGGCACGAATCGACAGCTCGCGCTTCCGTGCCGCGCCGCGGGCCAGCAACAGGTTGGAGAGGTTCGCGCACACCATCAGCACCACGAGCGCGACCGATGCCACCAGAAGGAGAACCGTCGGGCGATACCCGCCGCTCAGATGGTCTCGCAGGGGTCGCACCACGGGAGTGTAGCGATTGATCCGGTCCGCGGGCGGAATCACCGCGGCCTCCGCCTCCGCCTGAGCCGAAGCGACCGTTGCACCCGGTGAGAGGCGACCGATCACGGCCAGCGTGTTCCCCTGCCGGTTGCTGCGTTCACCCCAGGGGAACGGCGCGACGTAGTCGATGCGGCTTCCGGGCAAGAAAATCTCGGTGAAGTCGAAGGAGGGTGGCAGGACTCCGATGACGGTCACGGAAGAGTCGTCCAGGCGCACCGATGCCCCGATCACGGAGCGGTCCCCCGAGAAGAGACGCTGCCAGGCCGGATACGTGAGGAGGACGACGGGCGGGCTGTCGTCGAGCGTCTCCTCGGGAGCGAAGAGCCGGCCGACGACCGGCTCCACACCCAGCACATCGAAGAGATTCCCGGTGACGCGCAGACGCGTCACCCGCACCGGCCCGTTCGAGAGATGGAACGTGTGGTCACCCCGGCGGTCGAAGAGGTGGTATCCGCCCACGTCGATGAACTGCGTCGCGGTCGCTCGCAGCGACTCGACCTGACCCGACTGCACACTGATCGCGGAGAGAGCCTGCCCACGTCCGAAGTCGCCGTTCGAGACGAAGACCAGTCGCTCGGGCTCATCGAAGGGCAGCGGCCGGAGAAGAAGGGCCTGCGCGACACTGAAGACGGTTACGCTGGCACCCATGCCGAGCCCGACGATCCCCACGGCGAAGAGCGCGAAGCCCGGCTCGCGGCGGAGCGAACGGGTACCGTAGCGGACGTCGCGCCCCACGCCCTCGAGCACACCCGCACGCCCCCGCGCCGCGACGACGAGCAGGTCGAGGCCGGCTCGGGCCCAGACGAGCGCACGCCCCGGCGCCGACCGCCCCTCGGCGTAGAGGGCGGCCAGCTCGCACATCTCTTCGCCGTGGTCGCGACGGAAGTCCTCGGGGAGCAGCGCGAGCAGGACGCGGAACCAGAGCGGCGGCCGACTCACGCGAGCTCCCCGAGCCGAACGCGCGCCTCGTGGGCCATCGCCTCGAGACGTCGGGCCTCCTCGGCGACGGCGCGACGGCCCTCCGTGGTCACCCGGTAGTAGCGCTTCCGCTGGCTCTCACCGGTCGGATGGTCGTCTCCCCGCAGCTCTTCGGCGAGGCCGGCCTCTACCAGCTCGTCCAGCGCGCGGTAGAGGGTCGCCGGCCACAGGCGCAGCTCCCCCCCGGTACGCTCGAGCACGTCTTCGGCGATCGCGGACCCGTGCAGATCCCGCTCGGCCAGCGCGACCAGCACGTGAAACCAGTTGCGTCGGAGCATGGCGGAGTCCTCCCTGCGGCGAGCGATTCACATTATCATATATGATATTATCGTGCATAATAGTATCACATGTGATAATGACCACAAGCGGGCAGTCGCACGCCTCGCCGTGTGGACGCTCCGGCCTCTACCCGGCCGGCCACCTCAGACGGTCGCGAGCTTCCTCGGCGTGACCGGCTCGAACCTCTGCCCGGGCGTCCAGCTCGTCACGTAGCCGGCGACCGCGCTGGCGGCGACCGAGTACGGCGACCCCAAGTAGAGATTCCCGGGCCCCGAGCGCCCGGGGAAGTTCCGGTTCTGCGACGAGATCGACACCTCGTCCGGCGCGCGCGTCACGCCCGGGCCGGCCGCGATGCACGCGCCGCAGCCGGGCTCGATGAACTCCGCGCCCATGCGCTCGAAGAGCTGAAGGTAGCCTTGTGTCCGGCAGTACTCCCGCACCTCGATGGATCCGCACTGGATGAAGGCGTTCACGTCGGGATGGATGGTGAGCCCCTGGGCGTCCGCCTCGGCGAAGACACGGGCGTACATGTCCATGTCCTCCTTCTTGCCGGCCGTACACGAGCCCGCATACGCGATGTCGATGCGGATCGGCTCGTCCCCGAGCTCATCGATGAAGACGCCGTTGCCCGGGTCGTTCGGGAGCGCCGCCATGGGACGGATTGCGGCGGCGTCGATCTCGATGACCTTCACGTACTCGGCTCCGGGGTCGGACTGCATCCCTTCGACGAGCTCCTGAGCGCGGGCGCGGTCCATGCCGCGCTCGTTCACCAGGAAGTCCACGGACTTCCCGTCCGCGGCGATGATCCCGGTGAAGGCGCCCACCTCGGCGGCCATGTTCGCCATGGTGGCACGCTCGTCGACCGAGAGCGCCTCCACGGCAGGCCCCGCGTACTCGATGATCTTCCCGATCGCCTCACCGTCGCGGATGTACGGATGGCGCAGGATCTCGAGCATGTAGTCCTTCGCGGTCACGTTCGGGGCGGGCTCGCCCGTGATCACCACCTTGAACGACTCCGGCACGCGGACGCGGACGTCCTTGGTGATCCACGAGTTGAAGATGGCCGTCGTGCCCACGCCGAACGCCACCGCGCCGATCGCGCCGGCATGCGGGGTGTGCGAGTCGGTCCCGATGACGAGCATGCCGGGCTCGGCGTACTCCTCCAGGATCTTCGAGTGGCAGATGGCCTGTGAGCCGAGCTGCCGGCCCATCTGCTCGCCGTAGAGCGTCACCCCCTGCTTCTCGGCGAAGGTGCGCTGCTTCACCTCCAACTCCTTCGCCACGTCGAGCAGCCCCTGCTCGATGCGCTCCTCGCTCATCACCTTGTCCAGGAAGGTGAGGTGGTCGCGGAAGAAGAGGATCGAGTCCGCATCCACGACCTTCGCGTCCGCACCCACCTTCTCCTCGAAGAAGATCGACGCCATCGGCGTCACGTACTCGTGGCTGAAGCGGATGTCGGTGCGGAAGAAGCCGGCGTCTCCGGGCCGTACCCAGGGCACGCCCGTCTCGCCCTTCGCCGCGTTGGTCACGAGATGGGTTGCGAAGATCTTCTCGGCGATCGTCATGGGGCGGGTGGCGGGAGGGGCTTCGAGGGTCACGGCCCCGGTCGCGCCGCCAGCGCCGCCCTGGGCCGCCGTGCGCGGGATGGTGACCTTCCCCTGGAGACGCGCCACGTTGAACTCGAAGAGGCCACCGTACTCGATGATCTGGCGTGTGATCTCGTCCTTGCCCTCCGTGAACTCCGAGAGCGGGATCTCCTCGCCGGCGAGGATGCGGTCGATGATCCCGAAGTCGTTCGTGGTCAGGACACCGAGGTTCTGGCAATTCTCGTTGTAGATCCGCTCGATGCTCTCGGCGACCACGACCCGGATGCCCGCATGCAGCTCGGCGTACGGACTCGCTTCGCGGCTGCTCCCCTTGCCGCGACGCTTCCCGGCCACCGAGCAGACGAAGCCGCCGTTGCGCACGGCGTTGCGCTCCACCGGGTAGTCGGTCTCGCCGGAGGCCCGGTTCGTCGTCCGCAGTCCCAGGTAGGGGAAGTCGCCCAGCGTCTCGTCGTAGAAGAAGCAGATGTACGCCGGCGTGATCTCGTCGGTGGAGATCTGATCGCGCAGGAGATCCTTCAGCTCGTCCGTCAGCTCCAGGTTCTCGCCATCGTAGAGCTGCGCCTTCAACCGCTCGGTGTCGTCGACCAGATAGAGGACCCTACCCTCGAACGTCAGGGTCGTGGGTCGCTTTTCGATGCTGCGGTCGAGAAGGTCCTTGATCATGCGCGCTGAAGTCGAGCCCGGATCCGGAAGAAGGGGGACCCGAAATCTACACCGCGTCGGCGTGGGAAGCCCATGGGCGGCCTCGGGCCGACCGCCGCCGGGAGCCGGAGCGCGCGTCCTCCGCCGTGAGCGCCTACTCCACCGCGAGCGCCTCGGTCGCGCCTATGCGAGCCGCCCGCCGGGCCGGCAGAGATCCGGCGAACGACGCCACGCCGAGCATCAGAAGCGCGCCGCCGGTGATCGCCGCGACGTCGTTGGGCGCCACGCCGTAGAGCAGGCTTCCTGCCACGGGGGCCGCCCACAGCGAGATGGGGACCCCCACGATCAGTCCGGCCGCGGCGAGCGTCAGCACCTGGCGCAGGATCATACGCAGGATCTGACCGGGCTCGGCTCCCACGGCCATCCGGACGCCGATCTCGTGGGTCCTCCGGCTCACCGAGTACGACGTCACCCCGTGCAGACCGATCGCGGCCAGCAGGAGCGCGAAGCCGCCGAAGAGGCTGAGGAGCTGGGTGAAGACCCGTTCGCGCGCGGTCGTCTGCGCCATGAACTCCGTCAGCGTCCGGATCTGCGGGACGGGGAGGTCGGCGTCGACCCGGTAGACGGCGTCCCGAATCGCGGTCTCGAGCTGCGCGATCGGCACCTCCGTGCGCAGCACCGCGTGATGCCCTCCGGACCCGTCGCGCTGCAGGGCGGACTCGTACAGCGTCGCCGGGACTCCGGAGCGCCGGTCGCGATACGGCGTGTCGTTGACCACGCCCACGATCCGGACCTCGGCACCGCCGAGCCCGGGCATCATCCGCCCGACGGGCGACGCACCGCCGAAGATCTCCCGGACGGCCGTCTCGTTGACGACACCGATCCGGGGCGCGTCGGGGCCGTCCTGGAGGCCGGGCATCCGGCCCGCGAGGAGTCGCATGCCGAGCGTTTCGAGGAGCGCGGGCCCGACCGCGTTGCGGAACAGCATGACCCTGCGGCCGTCCACCGCGATCGTTCCGTTCGACACCAGGCCGCTGAGCGGAACGTTCTCCATGAGCGTGACCGACCGCACGCCCCGAATCTCGCCGACGGCGGCGAGGACTTCCTGGTAGAGGCGCGCGTTCTCCTCGGGTGGGCGATTCGTGAACCCGGGGTCGACCGGGAACGAGGCGACGCCGCTGGGCGTGAAGCCGAGCTCGACCGCGTCGAGGTTGGCCACCGTGCGGAGGAAGAGCGCCGCGCCCACGATCAGGGGAAGGGAGATCCCCACCTGCGCCGCGATGAGCACGCGACCGAGGGTGAGCCGCGGCCCCCCCACCGCACCGGTGCGACTCTTGAGCCACGCGCCCGGGTCGACGCCGGAAAGACGGAGCGCCGGCAGAAGTCCGAAGAAGAGCGTCGCGGCGACGCCCGTGAGCGCGGTGAGGGCGAGGACTCGAGGATCCAGGTCGGCGGTGATCTGCAGGTCGGCGAACGCGCCCGATCCGAGACTGCCCG